>JANQRO010000045.1 GCA_028284525.1 Myxococcota bacterium
ACTTGGTGTAGGTGTCCTCGAGGTGGTTGAACGCGACCAGCTCGGGGTGCGCTTCGGTGAAGTGGTAGCGGTAGTCGATCGCGGGTTGCAGCCGGGCGACGCCCGCCATCGCGATGCCGGCGACGGCGAGCGCGCTGAGCAGGACGGTCCAGCGCCAGCGGATGAGGCCGTGGGCGTAGCGTTCCACGGCGCGCTCGGAGCGCCCGCCGCCCCCGTGCGCGGGCATCTACCGCGCCCCGCTTGCGCCACGGGGGGCGAGGCGGACGGGGAGCGACCCGGGAGCGTCGCCCCCTGTGTTCTCGAACCACCGATCCGGTTGTCTCCCCACCGCGGCCCTCCGCTGGCGCGCGGGGCCTAAAATAGATCAATCAGTCTAAAAAGGCAGCCTCGCGAACTCCCGCCGCGGTGGATTTCCTATAGTGTTCTCGCCGCCGCGGCCTCGCTGGCCGGGCCGCGCGACGCACACGAGGACGGGATCATGGAAGTCGGTCTTCAATTCATCTTTCAGAACACCCACGAGGGCATGTCCGACGCCGAGATGATGCGGCGGGAGACCGAGATCGCGCTCCTGGCCGAAGAGGTCGGGATGGATTTCCTGCTCCTCCCCGAGCACCACTTCGACCCCAACTACTCGATGATGCCCGACAACATGCAGTGGCTGGCCTACCTCGCCGGCAAGACCGAGCGCATCAAGATCGGGACGGGGGCGATCATCCTCCCCTGGCACGAGAACCCCACCCGGGTGGCCGAGAAGGTCTCGATGCTCCAGGCGCTGCTCGGCGAGCGCTTCCTCCTGGGCTTTGGCCGCGGGTTGGCCCGCGAGGAGTACCGTGCCTTTGGCATCGACATGGCGACCTCGCGGGAGCGCTTCGACGAGGCCGCCGAGATCGTCCTCGACATCCTCGACACCGGCGTCGCCGAGTACGACACCAAGTACTTCACCCAGAGCCGCACCACCGTCACGCCCAAGCCCGAGTTCGGCTACCGCGACCGCGGCTTCTTCTCCGTCGCCATGACCCCCGACTCGGGGATCGCCGCCGCCAACCTCGGCGCCACCATGATGTCCTTCGTCCAGCTCCCCTGGGAGCAGCACCACGAGGCCGTCGAGGCCTGGCGCGCCCACTTCCGCAAGGTCCACCCGGACAAGACCCCGGGCGCGCCGGTGTTCTCCGACTTCACCTACTGTCACGAGAACCCGGAGGTCGCCGAGAAGGTGGCCCGGGAGTACCTCTCCAAGTACTACCTGAGCGTCATCCGGCACTACGACTTCGACGGCTCGCACTGGGGCGAGACCCAGGGCTATCAGGCCTACCAGGCCGGCGCCTCGATGATCCAGGAGATCGGCCTCGACGCCGCCTGCGAGGGCTTCGTCCAGAGCCAGGCCTGGGGGACGCCCGATCAGATCATCGAGACCTGGACCAAGCGCGCCGAGCTCACCGGCGAGCTCCGCCCGGCCATGGCCGTCTCCTACGCCGGGCTCCCCTTCGAGCTCGTCCGCGACTCGCTGCGACTCCTCGCCAAGGAGGTCGCCCCCGCCCTGCGCGACCTCTAGGGGCCGGTTCGCTAGAATCGCCGTCCTCCGCGCCCGTAGCTCAGTTGGATAGAGTGTCAGCTTGCGGAGCTGAAAGTCGCAGGTTCGAATCCTGCCGGGCGCGCCACCTTCCCTCACCCAGTCGAATCGTCGCCGAAACCGAACCCGATCGCGGATTGGCTTCGTCGGATCGGCCGGCCCATGGGTATCGCTACTCGCGAATGGCGACGCCCCCGGCGTCCGGAATCGACTCGCGTCGGGCCCGGTGTTTGCTTCCCATGCATCCGCAGCCCCGCGCGCGCCCCATGCCGAGGAAGCACAGCGCGGCCATCGCGACGGGGACGAGCAAGAGCAGCCACCAAAGATCCATCTGCGTTCTCCCTGTGGTCTCTGGGCCGGTCAGGGGCCCTGCCCGGTTAACGCGGTGCGGCGGGGAGGGACGCAGGGTTCCATCTCGCGACGCCGATGGGGAAGGACTTCTGGCGGGCCACCCGGGAGACGTGGTGGGACGTGGCATTCCGCGAGCACATCGACCAGATCGCGGTCGCGAGGCGCGCTCGCGAGCCAGCGATGCCCGCCCCTCAGCTCAGCCGATACCCCTCGTACCCCTTCGCCGCGCTGGCCTCGAGCTCCTCGAGGTAGGCCGGCAGGCCGCCCGCGTACATCAGACACTCGCGGGCCTTCCCCGGGATGTTGGCGCCCATGTACCAGGACTTCGCCATCGGGAAGAGCGTGCCGTCGGCGATGTCCCGACAGGTGTCGCGCCAGGCGGCTTCCGCCTCCGCGGTGGGCTCGATGCGGGTGTGACCGTGATCGCGCATGTAGGTCAGGCACTCGACGATGTAGTCGCCCTGGAACTCCGCGCTGGTCGGCCCGTTGCAGAAGGCCGTCGGCGCCTGGGGGCCGTAGCAGAACATGAAGTTCGGGTAGCCGGCGTTGGCGATCCCCTGATAGGTGGCGACGCCGTCCTTCCACTTCTCCCCGAGTGTGGTGCCGTCGGTCCCGCGAAGGTCGATCTGGGTGAGCCCACCCGTCACGGCGTCGAAGCCGGTGGCGAGCACGAGCACGTCGAACTCGAACTCGCGTCCCCCGGCCACCACCCCGCGCTCGGTGACGCGCTCGATCGGGGTGGTGTTCACGTCCACGAGCTCGACGTGATCCTCGTTGAAGAGGTCGTAGTACCACTGCTCGAGACAGGGGCGCTTCACACCAAAGGGATGGGGGGACGCGGTGGGCGCCAGGAGCTCGGCGACTGCCGGGTCGTCGATGCGCTCGCGGACCTTGTCGCGCCAGAAGGCGTAGGCCTCCCGGTTGGCCGCGGCGTCGGTGAACATGTCCTCGTAGTTCCCGAGCCAGAAGCGGAAGCCCCCCTCGGACCAGAGCTGCTCGTAGAACGCCACCCGCTCCTCCTCCGGGACCTCCAGGGTGGGCGTCGGGACGAGGGTGTAGTCGAAGCCGGCGAAGGAGCGGTTGCGAAGCCCGAATCGCTCGGGGCAGCGCTTGCGGAACTCCTCGTTCGCGGCGCCGTCGAGACGCTGCTGACCCATCGGGAGACACAGGTTCGGCGTGCGCTGGAAGATCGTCAGCGCCGCGGCCTCGCGGCCCGCTTCCTGGGCCACCTGCACCCCGCTCGCCCCGGTGCCGAGGATGCCGACGCGCTTGCCGTGGAAGTCCACCCCCTCCTGGGGCCACAACGCGGTGTGGTGACGGATGCCGGCGAAGGACTCGAGGCCTTCGAGCTCGGGCACGTAGGGCTTGGCGGCGAAGCCGGTGCAGGCCAGCAGGAAGCGCCCGCGCAGGGTCTGCTCGCCGCCCTGGCTCTCGGCGCGCACCACCCACTCGTGGCGCGCCTCGTCGAACTCGGCGCCGCGCACCCAGGTGTCGAACTGGATGTCCTTGCTGAGATCCAGGGTCTCGTCGACATAGGCGAAGTAGCGGCGCATCTCGGCCCAGCCCGGATAGAGCTCTTCCCACTCGAAGCTCTTCCAGATCTCCTCCTTCGAGAACTGGTAGATCCAGCACGGCGAGTCGACGCGAGCGCCGGGGTAGCAGTTCCAGTGCCAGATCCCACCGAGCCCCGAGCCGGCCTCGAGGAGCCGCACCGAGAAGCCCGCGTCCCGCAGGCGATCGAGGAGGTAGAGCCCCGAGAATCCCGCACCGATCAACAGGACGTCGTAGTCGTCCGCGTTCTGGCCGTTGCTGCTGGTCATCCGCGCGCTCCTTCTGCCCGTCTCCAGACGCCCGAAAGTATAGGAGAGGGCGTTCGGGGCCCGCGCCCCCGCGGCGTGGGGCCCGCCCCGGGGACGCGGAGCGCCCCCCCGGCGAGACGCATCAGGTCGTGGGCGACAGCCCCACCGAGCGCAGGAACGCGTTGTCGAACACGCGGGCGGCGTCGTCGCTCTCGAAGAGGTCCTCGCGCGCATCGAGCCACGACTGCAGCGCGGCATCGCCGTACATGGCCCGGACGCGCGTCTTGGTGAGGTAGGCGTTGTACTTGCCCCAGTGAAGGGTGAAGGGGATGCCCTGGCTCTCGAGGCCGGTGAGCACGCGGGTCACGTAGTCGCGCACCTTCTTCGTGTTCACGCCGTCGAGCTCGAGCACACAGGTGGTGGGGAAGCGGGTGAAGCCCAGGGTCGCGCGGGTGCCTTTCACATAGCGGGTCGAGATCAGGAGGGGGAGCACCGAGCTCTCGTTGGCGTAGGTGTCGAAGGCGACGTCGAGGGCCTCGAGGGTGCGGTCGAGGGGGATCCCGACGCCGCAGGCCAGGTTCTTCCCCTTGATCGTCTCGCCGCGGAAGATGTCCCGGATGGTGCCGGTCTTCTCGTACTCGGCGAGCTCGTCGCGCACCTGGCTGTTCAGGAGCGGCTTGACCACGTCGTTCAAGGGGTCCGGAATCGCCCCGAGCAGATGGCTCATGATCTCGAGGCCGGTCGCCCCCATCCCCGCGTCGTTGGTGTCCCAGACCGGGGGCGTGTAGTCCGCGGGGAAGGCCCCTTCGTACATCTGGAGCACGATCGCTTCGCCCGGTGGCGTGCCCTCGTTGGGGTTCCAGAAGACCTCGAAGTGATAGAGGTTCGAGGCGGAGCGGGGCAGCGCCAGATCGCTGAAGTCGAGGGCGCCCACGGCCTTCTGCAAGGCGGCGTTCCAGGGCATCACCTTGCGCGAGGCGTGGAGCACGAAGAGCGGGCGGGTCTCGATCAGGAGCCCGTGGACGATCCCAAAGGAGCCAAAGCTCACCAGCGCCGCGTCGAAGAGCGCGTCGTCGCGGATCAGATCGGCGTGGAAGAGGTCGGCGTATCCGGGGGTGACGACGGGGTACGACGCGCGCTCCAGGAAGACCTGGGTATTCGGACCGGTGATCAGGTGGAGCCCCACCACGAAGTCCTGCACGGCGCCGAAGCGGAAGGCCGAGCCGTGGGTGCCCGTCGACACCACCCCGGCGAGGGTCTGTCCGTCGTTCGACCCCGAGGCCTTGAGCGAGAGCCCGGCGTCGAAGAGCAGCCGGTTGACCGCGTTCACCGAGAAGCCGCACTCGACGAAGCGGAGCATCCCCGGATCGTCGGGGTAGGACGCGGAGACCCGCCGGCTCGGCACGGTGAATCCCGTGCGCAGGGCCTTGGGGTTGATCAGCCGGTGGTCGGGCACGCCCACCTTGCTGAGCGACCACGAGCTCCCCCGCGCCCGCAGCGTCTTGCCGTCGGCGATGGCCGTGGCGATGAGCTGTCGGAAGGCGTCGCTCGCCTCGTTGTAGACGGCCGTCCGGGCGGGGCCCGAACGGGGCGCCTCCACGATCGGAAACGAGTATTGGCCGTCGATCGGCTGGCGGTAGGCCTGGTGCTCTCCCACCCACGAGTCGATCGGCGTGAAGATCGGCGTCTGCGGCACGGGGCCTCTCCTTGCGGGGCGTCGCTGGCGTGTGCGTCGGGCGCTGCGGACCCTACTCGGGGTCGCCAAAGCTCCCCGTCGGCGCCTTCACCCGGTAACGGATCTCGACGGGCATGTAGATCCCCAGCGAGATCACCGTGAGCAGCGCGTAGCCGTAGTGGGTGCGGACCTCGACGTCGTTGATCCCGTGTCCCTGGTCCTCGGCCACCAGGGTGTGCGGCGATCGGTAGAGGCCCCAGAACCACGCGTCCACCACCTCGCCGCGTACGTCGCGATCGTCGAGCGGGTCGGGGCTCGCCACCTGGAGGGGATAGGAGGCGCACCCGCCGCCCGTGAAGACGAAAAGCGCGATCCCGACGACGATCGCTCCGCCCCGCAGCTTCCGACGCAGTCGTTCCATCGAGCCCCCCTCCCGTTGTGCGGGCACAGAAGCACATTCCGGGGGGGAGGACCACGCCGCCGGATGGCCGATCGTTGTGCCGAGCGGCTTCCAGAGCACACCGACGCCGAGCGGTTGGGGAGTGCCGGCTGCGGCTGCCCGGTCGGCGGCACCAGCACGGGCCGTCGGGAGTTCGAAAGCGCCGAGAAGAGCGCCGGCGTCGAGCGATCCGTCGCCGCGAACCGTCGCGCTCGATCCGGGCGAGCCCCGGATGCGCGTGGGACTACCGGAAGCGCGTGTGCGGCCGCGTCGGCGCTTCGGCAAACCAGGGGCGGTTCAGCGCGATCAGTCGCGCCTCGATGTCGGCGACATCGTCCATCGGGGTGAGCTGCACGCCGGGAGCACGGAGGTCGACCTCGATCCCCGAGTGTTCGAGGAGGGCGGCCTCCACATCGTCGAGGGTCCGCCCTTCGAAGGGCACCCGCTCGATCTCGACGTTCCCCAGGATGGCACGGGTGCGGCTCGTCTGACCCTCGGGCAGATAGATCGCCCCGGTCGTGATGTCCACCGCGAAAGCCACCACACCCGGTACGATTCCGAAGAGGAGCCCCGCGGCGTCGAGCAGCACGATGTCGGTGTCGTACTGGCCGCTCACCTGCCCGCGGCGCTCGGGATAGAGGAGCGTGCCGCAGCCCGCGAGCTGGAGCGCGAAGCCGATCGCGATCAGACCAGCCGTGATCTTGCGAAGTCCACCGAGTGCCATCCCCATCCTCCGCGGGCTGTCGGGGCCGGTGCGGCCCCACCCTGGCCCCTGTTTCGGCGGGCGCTTGCGGCGGGTTGAGAGCGGCTCCCTGGGGGTACCCGGGGTTGGTGACGCCGATCACACAGGGCGGTGGGCGTCCGGCACGAAGGACGTGCCCCGGCGGTGACGAGCGGAGGGGGTGATTCGTCGTCCTGCCGTGCTACCCCCGCTCGGATGGAGCAATCCGTGAATTGGGAGGCGATCGGCGCGGTCGGGGAGATCTTGGGAGCGACCGCGGTGGTGATCTCGCTGGTCTATCTCGCGGCGCAGATTCGCGTCCAGAACCGCGAGGCGCGGCTCGCCGCGATGCACGACATCTGGGAGAGCTATCGCGGCGCGATCTCGTCGGTCGGCAACCTCGAGAACGCGGAGGTCTTCGTCAAGGCGAACGAGGACTACGACAGCTTGTCCGAAGCCGAGCGGTTGATGACGATCAGCGCATCCCAGCGGGTGCTGCGGGTCTTCGAGGAGGCATACCATCAGCACCGCGAGGGCCGTCTCGACGGATACATCTGGGACGTGATGGTGAAGCAGTACGCCGCGCTGCTCTCCTCCGGCTCGATCGGCCGCGTGTGGGAGCTCCGCAAGGACTTCTACAGCCCGGACTTCCGCGCCTTCGTCGAAGGGCTCCCGCGCACACAGTTCCGCCTCCGCTAGCCCGCGGTCCTCCGGCGGGGGGTGTGACGCCGCAGGGCCACCCGTCTCGCGACGGGATCAGTCGACCTCGTCGGGATCCTGCTCGGAGCGGGCGGGGATCTCGTCGGGACGCGGGGTGTGCTCGACCCCTTCCGCCACACAGAGGTGGTGGAGGATGCGCCAGGCGTGGTAGGCGCTGCGGTGGAGCCAACGGACCGCATCGAGACGCGCGATGGCCTCCTCGAGATGATGATCGGCGCCCACCCGCTCGATGGTGGCGGCGCGGAAAGGCCGCCGCTCGGCGTGCAGAGCATCCCGCCGGCGGAGACACGCGGCCTCCGCGTGTCCGAGCGCCTCCGCCGTGTCGAGGGGCATCGTGCGCAGGGCCTCGGCGAACTCGAGGGTGAGTGCCCGAAGACGCGGGTCGCGGTGGGCGGCCTCGACCCGCTCGGTCTGTCGGGCGCGGTCGAGCAGGCGGTCGAGGTGGTCGAGACAGTGCATCGTCGCGAAGCGGTAGACGTCGTGGGCGCCGTCTCCCCGCGGCAGGCGGTCGGCGTAGCGGCGGGTCTCGTCGACGGCCGACTCCAGGTCGCTCAAGCGCCCGTCGGCCCGGGCTCCGCGCTTCCGGATGTGGTCCCCCACGGCGGCGAAGGTGTGCGCCGCGAGGTCTCGGGTGGTCGCCCACAGCGCCGGGGTCGCCGCCGCGGCGTCGGCGAGGAGCCCCAGGTCGAGACGCCGGGTGAGGGCGGGCCCCCGGTCGGGAATCAGCCGGATCATCAGCGCCGCGAAGCGCCGCGTGAAGGGGAGGACGAGCAGGACGCCCAAGGTGTTGAACGCGCTGTGAAAGCCGACCAGCGCGAGCTCGGGGTCGGCTCCCCTCGCCCCGGGGACCCATTGGTCCAGCGCCGCGATGTAGAGGGGGAGGAAGAGCAGCGCCCCGAGCGCGGTCAGCAGGTTGTAGATCACGTGGCTCCAGCCGGTGCGCTTCGTCTGGGGGCTTCCGCCGATCGTGGCGAGGGCGGTGGTCGACGTGGTGCCGGCGTCCATCCCGATGACCATCGCCGCCGCCTGGGGAAAAGCGATTGCGCCGGTGTGGAGGGCGGTGAGGGCGATGGCGACGCCGGCGCTCGACGACTGGGTGACGAGGGTGATCGCGACGCCGATCCCGACGAGGGCGAGACGGCCGCCGAGGGAATCGCCGGGAAGCATGTCCGGGGTGAGCGCGCCCTCGAAGGACTGCATCCCCGAGCGGAGCTGCTCGATGCCGAGAAAGATCAGCGCGAAGCCGGCGAGGGCCCACCCGAGGTGGCGCCACCGACCCGAGGTGAACAGACGCAGCAGCACCCCCACCAGGAGCAGGGGGAGCATGGCGGTGCCGAGGGAGAGCTTGAAGCCGATCAGCGCGACGAGCCAGCCGGTCATCGTCGTGCCGATGTTCGCGCCGAACAGCACCCCGAGGGACTGGGGGAAGGTGAGGAGCCCCGCGCTCACGAAGCCCACCGTCGCGACGGTGGTGGCGCTCGAGGATTGGAGGAGCGCCGTCACGCCTGCACCGGTGAGGGCGCCGGTCGCCGGGCTCTTGGTGAAGCGGTAGAGCACGCGGTTGAGGGCGTCGCCCGCGACGGCGCGCAGCCCTTCGGTCATCACGACCATCCCGAGCAGGAAGAGACCGAGACCTCCCGCGAGACGGAGCGCGTCGTTCACGGGCCGTCCCCGTCGCCGCGCAAGTACGGGCCGGCGGTTACCGACACGGCGGGCGCCAGGTCGAGCGGAGTGGCAAAGAGGGCGACGCCGCCGATCGCGCTTCCGACGCCCCCGGCGAAATCCACGGGGTCGGCCGGCTGGTGGTGCTCCACGCCCAGGCGCTCCAGGTCGTCGTCGACCCGGTCTGTTGCGCTTGTACCCCAGAGGTCGATCAGCGATCCGATCACCGCGCGCCCGCTGACGTGCTCGCCCGGCGCTCCGAGCTGGACGATGTCCATGACGACTCCCTCCTCGTCGGGAAGGAGCGTATCGCGGAGTCGTCGCACGGCGGGGCGGGCTGAGCCGCCGGGCGCGGGGCTGGTCATCGACTTTCGGTTCATGGCAGGATGGATGCATCCACCTTGGAGGATCCCCCATGAGCAAGGAAATCGGCGAGTTTTCGTTGAAGTCGACATCGTGGACGATGGGCGGAGCCGAGCTCTCCGCCAACTTCGAGGGCACCGCCACCGGATTCGGCGAGGTGGTCGGCACGCTCGGTGGGAGCGGCGACCCCGGCGCGGAGTTCGGTCAGGTCAGCTGGCTGGCGACGGGCTTCCTCGACGACGGCACCCAGGTGCAGGCCTCGGGGGGCGGCACCTGGACGACGATCGGCAAGCATCGCTGGCAGATCCGCATGACCCTCGGGATCTCGGACGGCCGCACGATCCTCGTCGATGGCGCCCTCGACATGCCGAGCCGCACCTTCAGCGGAAAGATCTTCGATTGATCCACCGGGCGCCGCCGCCCAGCGCGGCGGCGCCATCTCGGCCTCCGCTCCGAGGAGCGCGCGGGTCGCGTCGGCGCAGAACACGTCGGTGTACTGGTCTGGGGAGTCGGCGTACGCCCGACCCCCGATCGTCCCTGCGTTTCGCCGGGTGCTCGGCAGCGCGTACCCTCTCCCCGTGGACATCGCGGCGCCGACGTGGGGGGCCCGGTGGGTGGCTCGGTCGGGGGTCGAGCCGCTCTGGATGGGGCTCGGACTCGGCATCCTGCTGGCGGCGGTCCCGTGGGCGATCGAGGCGGCCGAGGGACACCTGGCGCTGATCCTGTCCGGCGAGCTCCCGTCGATCAATCTCCGGGCACCGACCGTGGCGATGATATTGGTGGGGCTGGCGCCCGCGGCGGAGCTCTACCGGACGCGCTGGACGACGCGGCATCTCGAGGCGATCGCGGCCTTCGTCCCGGGCGGACTCGCCGAAACGACACCGTCGCGGCCGAGCACGTGGACGGGGCTCCTCGGGGCCGCGGCGCTCGGGCTGCTCTTCGCGTTGCCGACGGCCGACTGGGAGGGCTACCGCGACGGCACGGCGCTCACCCCCCACGGCCTGTATCCATGGCCGATGGTGTTCGTACTGGGATGGTGTCTGGGGCGCTTTCTCGAGACGCTGCTTCGCGACTCGCTCCTGGTCTCGCGTCTGGCGGAGCGCCTCGGGACGATCGACCTCCTCGACCGTCGGCCGCTTCACCCCTTCGAGCAACAGGGCCTCCACGGGGCCCTCGCGATGGTGGCGCTGCTCACCCTCACCGCGGTCATCAGCGTCTCGCCGGGAGACACGGTGGTCGGAGCGCTGGTGGCGACTGCGGTGAACCTCGCGTTCGCGGTGGTGGCGCTGCTCCTCCCAGCGCGGGGGGTCCACCGGCGCATCCGCGTCGAGAAGGAGGAGCAGCTCCTCCCGCTGCGCAGCGAGATCGAGACGACCCGCCGTGCGGTCGCCGAGGGCGTGGCCAGCACCGAACAGGTGGCGCGCCTGCCGGGTCTGCTGGCCCTCGAAGCGCGCCTCGTCGCCGTCCGCGATTGGCCCTTCGACACAGGATCGCTGTCCCGCTTCGCCCTCTATCTCCTCCTCGGTCTGGGCTCGTGGTTCGGCGCCGCCGGGGTCGAGCTCCTCCTGGGTTGGAGCCTCGGCGGGGCGTGACCCCGCGAACGGGTCGCACGACGCGTCCGATGCTCGCCGTGACGCGGGGCCTAGAGCACGACGTATCGGATCACGAGCCCCGCGAGCACGACCTGCACCGCGAAAATGCCCCAGAGCGCAGCGCGCACCGCGCCGCCGGGACGCACCCGGGGGTCGAGATGTCGGCGTTGGAGCCAGAGCACCGCGCCGCTCTGGAGCGGGAGGAGCAACGCGTAGGTCATGCCGCCCACCGAGACCATGAACACGGGATTCTGGACGCCGAGGTAGAGCGCGAAGCCCAGGAGCGGCACGAGAGCACCGTACCAGCGGGTGAAGACGCGTCGTGTGTCGAGCTCCTCGCGACGCAGCAGGCCGAGCTCGATCAGGTAGTCGGGGAAGAGCCGCGACCCCGCTGCGACGCCGGAGAGCGCCGTCGAGAACAGGATGCAGAAGGCGCCGACCCCGAAGAGCCAGCGCGACCACGGGCCCAGGGTCTGCCGGAACATCTCCGAGAGCACCGAGAGGGTCTGGAGACCCTGGGGCCGCAGCTCGAGGGCGTGGAGCACCCCCGCCCCCAAGACATAGAAGGGGAGCGTCGCGCAGGTGAGGATCGCCAGGGTGAGCCACACGTCGGCCTGGAGCACGCGGATCCAGCCGCGCGCCCGCGGCTCCCAGCCCGGCGCGTCGGCGGGGCCGATGTGGCTGGGGTAGCCCTTCTCGACACACCAGTAGGTGTAGGCCGAGGTCTCCCCCGCGTTCACCCCGGTATAGCCGTAGACGGCCAACGCCAGCCCGAGGACCTCGACCGGGAAGTCAAAGGCGAGCCCCGCGGCGAGGTCGGCGACGCCGAGCCGGAACTCGGTGAACTGCATCCACCCGGCGCACACCAGGGTCGCGCCGGCGAAGGCGGCGACGAGGGCGATCATCACCCGCTCCAGGACGCGGTAGGAGCCGGTGAGGAGCACCGCGGTGACGGCCGCGGCGATGGCGCCGGTCGCCCAGGTCGAGGGCAGCGCCGGGACGAGCACGCTGAGGGCCTGCCCGGCGCCGCCGAGGATCCCGCCCAGCGCCATCACCCCGGGCACGAAGGCCACCAGGTGCAGCGCCACGGGAGCGCTGAGCCGCCCGCGCGGGAGTGGGATCTTTCCCGGCAGCCGGTTCATCGCGCGCAGATAGGTGTCGCCGCTGGCGATCACGTAGCGGGCGAGCTCCGCCTGCACGAGCGACTTGATCCAACACGAGAGGAGCACCCACCAGAGCAGCACGAATCCCGCGGCGGCGCCGAGCCCGGCGGTGAGGATGATCTCCCCCGAGCCCACGATCGAGCCGGCGACGACGACGCTGGGTCCGAGGTGCCGCAGCCGGCCGCGCGCTGTGGTGGGCGGCTCACGCGCCTCGCCGGGGCGGACGGTATAGGGATCGGGCGCGTCGGCTAGCGGGGCGCCAGCCACTCGAGGATGAGCCGTGTCACCGTCTCCGGCTGGTCGATCGGGATGAAGTGGCCGGCGCCCTCGACGCGCTCGTAGCGCCACTCGGCCTTCATGTGCTGCTCCGAGTTCTTCATCTGCTCTTCGCCGCAGTAGTACTCGCCGTCGCTCCAGACGCCGAGGGTCGGTACCGTGCTCGGCGGAAACTCGACGCTCGCCAGCGCCGAGTCGGCCGGGTTGGCGTTGGCGCGGTACCAGTTGAGCCCGGCGGTGAGCGCGCCGGGGCGCGACAGGTCGCGGATCCAGGCGTCGCACTCGGGGTGGTCGCGGGTGAAGTCGCGGAGGAACTTCCAATCGTCGGCCTGGATCGTCTCCTCGGCCAGCCCCTCGTACTGGAAGAGCAGGATGTACCAGGACATCTCGCGCTGGCGCATGCCCGCATCGCGGAAGGCGGCGGGGTGCCCCACCGAGAGGGCGACGTGTCGGTCGACCTTGTCGGGGGCGAAGATGCACATCGCCCAGCCGAGGAAGGCGCCCCAGTCGTGGGAGACCAGGTGACAGCGCTCGACGCCGAGGGTGTCGAGCAAGCCGAAGACGTCGCCGAGGAGCGTCTCCATCTTGTAGGCGTCTTTGTTCGCGGGCCGATCGCTCTGGCCAAAGCCGCGCAGGTCGGGGGCGATCACCCGGTAGCCCGCCTGGGCGAGGGCCGGGATCTGGTGTCGCCAGAGCTGGGACGAGTCGGGAAAGCCGTGGAGCAGGAGCACCGGAGTGCCACTCCCCTCGTCCTCGACGTACATCTGGATGCCGTTCACTTCGAGAGTCTGCGCCATGGGTGCCTCCGTGGGGAGAGAGCGTATCCCAGCGCGCCGGGCCGCGGCGCTCCCTCTCCCCACGCGGAGCAGCCCCCGTCGGGCGGGTCCTTGCGTCCCGTCCCGCCGGGGAGGCGATCGCCACCGGTCTGTGGGAGGGCCGTGTGGTCGACGCCGCCGCTCCGAGGAGACGGAGGATTGCGGGAGCGGAGCCCACGACGACACGGCCGCACCGCCCGGTGGCGATGCGGCCGTGGAAGGCGCGACGTGACCGTCGGCCCGACGCCGAGTCCGGCCTAGTAGAAGCGGAAGCGGAGCCCCGCCATCACATTGTGGGTCTCGTAGTCGAAGTCGACGCCGTCGAACTCGGTGTCGAGGGCCGACATGTAGCTGTAGGTGAGCGTGGTGGCCCACTGGGAGCTCAGCGCATAGGACAACCCGGTGAGACCCTGGTAGGTCATCGCCACGTCGCCTTCGTGGCCGAGGCCGGAGTCGGCTTCGAAGTAGCCGACGCCGATCCCGCCGCCCACGAAGGGGGTGATCCGCGACCACATGAGTCCGTCGAGGCCCAGACGGTTGAGGTGGATGTCGTAGTAGACGTTGGCCATCGCGGTGGTGGCCCAGATGTCGCCGTCGAGGCTGGCGCTGCCAAAGCCGTCGATCTCGACCTCGTCGAAGTCGTTCTTGCGGAAGTTGAAGGCGAGCTCGCCCCGCCACCCGCTCTTGTGGGCGTAGCCGGTGTTCACCTCGACCATCCAGCCGGTGTCGAGAGAGATGGTGGTGTCGAGGCCGCCGAGGATGTCCTCTTCGGAGTCCATCGCGAACACGGAGCCACCGCGCACCTCGCCGTACCAGGCGTTGTCGCTGTCGCGCTCGGCCAGGGCCGGCGCGCTGAAGAGTGCAATCGCTGCCAATCCAATCAGGAAACGGGCCATGGGGTCCCTCCGGTGAAAGGTCCCCGCCCTATCGGGCGCCGCGCGGCCCGACTTGATGGCGCGATCGCGACAGAACGCGGCGCTTCTGTGGGGGTCGCGCTCGCCCGGCGTCCCGCCGCGGCCGGGGTCTGCATCGATCCGCAAGAGAGCGTCGAACCTTCCGGATTCCTTCGGGAATTCTCGATCGGTCGGACGCCCGGCTTGCGTTCGTCCGGTGCCCCCGATACACCGCAACACGGCTCTACCCGAGGATCGACCGATGGCGATGACCGACACCGAGCTGACCCTGCGTCACCCCGAGCTGGGGACCGGCCCCGTCTCCACCGACGTCTACTGGAAGCCCGAGTTCTACGAGCGCGAGCTGCGGGCGATCTTCCGCCAGGGCTGGCTCTGTATCGGACGCGAAGAGCGCATCCCGGCGCCCGGTGACTTCTTCACGAAGGAGCTCCCGACCTTCAAGCTGTCGATCATCGTGGCCCGCGGCAAGGACGGCGTGGTGCGCGCCTTCCACAACGTCTGCCAACACCGGGGCGCCGGGGTCGAGCTGCGGGACGCGGGCCACTGCAAGGTCTTCACCTGCCCCTTCCACGGCTGGAGCTACAACCTCGAGGGCGAGCTCCAGGGCGTCCCCGACCAGAAGGCCTTCTACGACTTGCGGCGCGAGAAGTTGGGCTTGCCCGCCCTCGCCTGCGACACCTGGGAAGGCTTCGTCTTCGTGAACCTCAACCCCGAGCCCGCCCAGGGTCTGCGCGAGTATCTGGGCGAGTTCGGCGCGGGGCTCGAGGGCTTCGCGCCCTTCCACAGCCCGACCACCGAGTTCGAGTACACCGCGCGGATCCAGGTGAACTGGAAGCTGATGCTCGACTCCTTCACCGAGATCTACCACGTGCCGGTGCTGCACAAACGCTCGGTGGCGTCGTCGATCTGCGGGCCCAACAACCCCTACGGCCGCGTGGTCGACGTCGTGCCGCGCTACCCGCACCGCATGGCGACCCTCTCGGGCAACCCCGAGTACCAGCCCTTCCCGGTGCAGGGTCTCGCCTATGGCCTGGCGGCGGGGCCTTCGGTGACGAGCGGCGGCTCGGGCTCGCCGGAGGATCTCCCCGCCGGCGTGAACCCGGCCCGCGACCCGCTCTGGACCCTCGACCTCAACGTCTTCTTCCCGAACATGATCGTGATCGTGGGCCCCGGGATGTACTTCACCCACACCATGTGGCCGCTCCACGCGGGCGAGACGATCTGGCAGATGCACGGGCATCTGCAGCCGGCGGCCAACGCGGCCCAGCGCTTTGCCCAGGAGAACGCGATGGTCGAGCTGCGCGACGCGGTGATGGAGGACGTGAACACCCTCGAGCGCATCCAGAACGCGATCTCGCAGGGGCTCTGCGACGAGTTCGTCTTCCACGACCACGAGCTGACGCTCCGCTACCAGCACTACACGGTGCTCAAGTGGGTGGAGGACTTCGAAAAGACGATGAGCGCGGGGCGCTAGGCCCCGCGCTCATCGGGCGGCCTCGGCCTCGGCTCGCTGCCGGAGGCGGTCTCGTTTCTACTGGACGGCGCTCGCCCTTTGGCGCGCTGTGCGCGCCCGCTTCGCGGGCGCTTACGGCGTCCCTACTGGACGTCGCTCGCCTTTGGCTCGCTGTGCGCGTCCGCTTCGCGGGCGCTTACCCCTCCAGCTGCTTCAAGAACGAGCGCAGGTCGTTGTTGAAGTCGACCGGGCTCTCCTGCTGGTAGAAGTGGCCGACTTCCGGCACGACCTTGAGGGTGGCGTTCGGGATGTTGTCGGCGAGCACCTGGTTCACCTCGACGGTGGTGGCCTGGTCCTCTTCGCCCGCGATCACGAGGGTCGGCGCCTGGATGTCCTTCAGCTGGTCGGTGATGTTCCAGCTGAAGACCCCGGCGGGGTCGCCGGCGTTCGCCATGAACACGTCGTGGCTGAAGTTGCCGTCGACCCGGTAGACGTCGGCGGCGTAGTTCACGACCCACGGCTTGTCCCGCTTGGTCTTCGCCGAGGTCGCACCCTCGAGGAGCCCATCGAAGGCCGCCTCGAAGTTGGTGGCGAAGGCTTCGCCGGCTTCCGGCGGCAGCCCGGCGGCGAGGTTGGTGCCGCTCGACAGGATCAGGTTGCCGATCACCCGCTGGGGGGCGTCGAGGTTGGTCTGCATGGCGATCATTCCGCCGATCGAGTTGCCGACCAGCACCGCCTTGTCCACGCCGGCGTCGTCGAGGATCGCGACGACGTCCGCCGCCATCTCGGAGATCCCGTAGCCCGAGGCCGGCTTGTCGCTCTGCCCGTGGCCGCGGTGGTCGACCACGATCACCTGGTGATCGCGGGCGAAGGAGAAGATCTGGTTCGACCAGATGTAGCGGTTGGTGGTGAAGGGGTGCAGGAACACGATGGGCGTGCCCTGTCCGAAGCTCTCGTAGAAGACCTTGACACCGTTTCGTTCGATATGCGGCATGGGGGTTGGCTCCCGTTCCAGATCAAAAGGTTGAGAAGTGATGGGTTGGAGGAAACGAAAGGGTTGCGAACGCCGCCCGTTATAGCACGGGCGTCGACTCAGTTGGTGAGCCGAAACACCGGCAGGGAGGCCTCGCCGTCGAGGTCTTCGAACCCCACCTGCACGCCGGCGCCCACCCGCACCGCTTCGGGCTCGCAGTCGACGATGTGGCTCATCAGCTGCGGGCCCTCTGCCAGCCGCACGATCGCGACGACGTAGGGCACCCGCTCGGCAAAGGCCGGGGTAATCGCCCGTCGCACCACGGTGTACGCCGCCACCTCGCCGGCCCCCGAGGCCGGTACCCACTCGAGGGTGTCGGCGCCACAGCTCGAGCAGAGGGTGCGGGGATAGAACTGGCTGCTCCCACAGGCCGTGCAGCGCTGGAGGAGGAGCTGGCCCCGGCGGCAGCCCTCCCAGTAAGGCTCGGTCACCGCGGTGGCGATGGGGATCGGGCGGCCGGCGTTCTCGCTCATCGGGTGGCCTCCGTCCCGAGGATCAGGGTGCCGTGGCTCGAGAGGATGCCGCCCTGCATGTGCACCAGGGCCACCTCGGCGTCGGCCACCTGACGCTCCTCGCACGCGCCGCGCAGCTGTCGCACCGCCTCGGTGGCGTGGAACATCGACCCCGGGTTCCCGGGGTGGGCGTAGGAGAGCAGCCCGCCGTGGGTGTTCACCGGAAGCGAGCCGCCCAGGTCGATCTCCCCCGCCTCGACGAAGGCCCCGGCCTCGCCGCGCTTGCAAAAGCCCAGGTCCTCGAGCTCGATCAACACGACGGGGGTGAAGCAGTCGTAGATGCCGGCGACGTCGACGGCGTCGGGTCCGAGCCCCGCCATCGCGAAGGCCTGGCGTCCCGACTCCTGGGCCGCGCTCTCGGTGAAGGAGTGCGCCTGGCTGAGATGCTCGTGGGAGTGGCCCTCGCCGAAGCCCAACACATAGGCGGGAGGGTTGGGGAAGTCGCGGGCGCGCTCGGCGCTGCACAGCACCAGGGCGGCGCCGCCGTCGGAGACCAACGAGCAGTCGAGGAGGTGGAGCGGGTCGGCGATGAGCCGCGAGTTCATTACGTCTTCGACCGTGATCGGTTGACGCATCTGGGCGCCGGGGTGCATCGAGGCGTGGCGACGCGCGGACACGGCCACCCGGGCGAGCTGCTCGGAGGTGACCCCGTAGTGGGCCATGTAGGCGCTGGCAAAGAGCGCGTACATCGCGGGGATCGGCGCGCCGTAGGGCTGCTCGAACTGCGGGTGGCCCGCCGCGGCCATCAGCCCCAGCGCCTGGTCGCGCGAGAGCCCGGTGGCCATGTTCTCGGCCTTGGCGATCACGACGATGTCGCAGCGGCCGGTGGTGATCGTCGCGGCGGCCAACGCGATCGTGTTCACCGTGGTGCCACCGCCGGTGTTCACCGTGAGACACATCTTGGGAAAGATCTGCATGTACTCGGCGATCATCTCGGCGTGGTAGACGTAGGGCGACACCATCGAGTTGCAGGTGATGAGCCCGTCGATGTCCGATGCCGCGAGGCCCGTGTCGTCGAGCACGCGACGGATCGCGTCGACACAGAGCTCCGCCGAGCCCACGCCGGGGACGCGCCCCACCTCGGTGTCGGCGACCCCTACCACGGCGGTGGCGCCGCGCATCGCGTCTCCGTTGCTCACCATTCGAGGTCCTCCGTCGCGGCGTCGCCGAGGGCGGCCACCGCGTCTTCGAGCTGACCGTCGCACAGATAGGGGGCGGGGCCCAACCGCAGGGTGTCGCCGCGGGTGTCGGTCCGGACGCCGCGCGCCCGCAGCGCGGCGCAGAGCAGACGCGCGCGGGGGCTGCGCAGCGTGAGGAAGCCACCCAGCGCGTCGAGTGACAGGCCGCGTTCGCGGTCGACCCGCTTCGGGTCGAGGTCGAGGGCGTCGAAGCGGTCGGCGAGCAGTCCCAGCTGGTGTTGGCTCACCGTTCGCAACAAGCGCGCGTCGAGGGACTGGGCGGCGAAGAAGTCGAAGACCGCGGCGGCGCGGTAGTGGCTCGTCGGGTCGTAGGTCGCCCCGGCGAAGCGCGCGGCGCCCTCGCCGTACACCACCGCACCGCGCTGGCCGACTTCTTCCAGCGCCGCGAACTCGCTGTACCAGCCCGTGAGGACGGGTCTCAGCCGACACCCCGGCGGCACACGCAGGAAGCAGTTCCCCTCGCCGAGCTGGCAGTACTTGTAGCCCCCGCCCACGACGAAGGCGTTCTCGAAGCCGTCTTCGGGCACCGAGAGCGGGACCACGCCGAGCTGGTGGTACACGTCGAGGAGGAGCTCGGCACCGTGGCGTTCGCACACCGCGGAGAGGTCGGCGAGCCCGGGTACGCGGTGGCCGTTCTGGAAGAGCACCGTCGAGACCAGCACCGCGGCGCAACGCGTGTCCACCTCGGCGGCCAGCCGCTCGGCCAGGGTCTGCGTCGGCGACGCCGGCACCGCGAGGATCTCGAGGCCGGCCTCGGCCAGACGGTCGAGCTGGCGACGGATCGTGTGGAACTCACCGTCGGTCGTGACGAGCCGCGGCCGGCGGGCGAGGGGCAGGGCGGAGAGGAAGCGCGTGACGAGCTCGTGGGTGTTCTGGCCGAGGGCGATCTCGGCATCGGGCTCGCCGAGCCAGGCGGCGAAACCGCGCCCGACCCGCGCCGCCACCTCGAAGGCGCGCTCCCACTTCTCGTCGACCCACTCGGCGGCGTCGAGCCAGGCGCGTTGCTGGCCCTCGAAGCCGACGTCCGGCCACGCTTGGTGGGAGTGCCCGGTGAGCAGCAGACGCTCGGAGACCCGGAAGCGCGTGTAGTGGGGCGCGAGGGCGTTGGGGTGACGGCGCAACGCGTCGAGACTCGGCATCGCCCCGCCTAGAGCTCGGTGCGGATCGCCCACAGGTCGGGGAACGCGGGCTGGAAGAGGGTGGTCATCAGGTAGTCGACCCCGGAGGAGCCGGTGCCGGCCCCGACTCTCGAGGAGCCGGTGCCGGCGCGGGTCCCGATGGTGCGCTGCACCATCTTCACGTGGCGGTAGCGCCACTCCTGGAGCCCCTCGTCGAGGTCGACCAGACGCTCGCAGAGCTCGAGGGTGGTGGGCTCGTGCCGGTAGATCGCGACGAGGGCGTGTTGATTCGCCGGCGACACCGTCGGGGTCGCCGGAGCGGGGTCGTCGGGAAGCACCGGATGGCCGCCCCGGGCCAGGTAGCGGAGAAAGGTGGTCCAGAGCGGGGGGCGGGCGAGACGCGTCGCGAGTCGCTCGCGCTCGGTCGATCCCTCGGGGTAGCGCGCGAGGGCATCCGCGCCGCGAAAGCCCAGCACGCATTCGAGCTCGCGGAACTGCACCGACTGGAGACCGCTCGCGGTGTCGAGACGGTCGCGAAAGGAGAGGAAGTCGAGGGGTGTCATGGTCTCGAGGACGTCGAGCTGGGCGACCAACACCTTCAAGATCGTGAGGATGCGCTTCAGGGTATGAGAGGCGGCCGCGGTCTCGTCGGCATCGAGGCGCGCCGCGAGGTAGTCGAACTCGTGGAGCAGCTCCTTGAACCAGAGCTCGTAGACCTGGTGGACGATGATGAAGAGGGTCTCGTCGTGCTCGGGCCCCTCCGATTGGGGGTGCTGGAGCGAGAGCAGCGTCTCGAGCTCGAGGTAACGCGAGTAGGTCAGCGCCACGCGCCGCCCCCTGTGTCCGGACGCCGTCCGCCGATCCCTCGCGTGTCTCCGGTCACGCCGTCCCCCCGGAATGCGCGTTGGCGTGACGCGTGGTCGCGCGTCACGGGAATGCGGCGAGGATACCAGCGCTTCGCCACCGGCGGAGATCTCCCGCGGCGCTACGGTGCTCGCGATGCTGGCCGCGAAGCGCGTCGGGTGGAGTGGCGCTCGGTGGATCCCGCTCGGGGTCGTCGCGCTGGCGACCGGGCTCGGGGCGGGCGCGGGCGCCGACACGCGGGGAGCCTCCGTGTCGGAGGATGCGCCCCTCGTCGCGGTCGGGGAGGTCGGCGCGGACCGCGCCTTGGTCTGGGTGCGAGCCCCGGGCGCCGAGCGCGTGGAGGTCGCCCTCCACGCCGGCAACGTCACCGTCACCACGTCGGGTCGGCTCGACGCCGAGCGCGACCACACCGTCCATCTCCCTGTCCGGGGCCTCTCCCCCGCGACCCGGTACCGCTATCGCGCGACCTTGCGCCCCGACGGTCGGCACCTCGAGGGTCACTTCGCCACCGCACCCGCAACACACGTTCGGGCGCCGCTGCGCTTTGCGTTTGGTGGGGATGTAGGCGGACAGAACGTGTGTCGAGACACGCGCGAGGGCATGCCGATCTTCCGCGGGCTCGACCCCGAACGTCTCGACTTCTTCCTCGGCCTGGGGGACATGATCTACGCCGACGGGGTGTGCGAGGCCACCGGTTTCTACGGCAACGCGCAGGTGCCCGGCGGCTTCGACCCCGCCTCCGATGCGGAGGGCTTCCGCGCCCACTGGCGCTACAACCGCGCCGACGCCGGACTGCGCGCGCTGCTGCGCGCCACGCCCTACTACGCGATGTGGGATGACCACGAGGTCGTGAACGACTTCGGGCCCCACCACCAGCGCGGCGCCCACGCCCCCGAGGTGCCGCTCCTCGCGTTGGGGCTCCAGGCCTTTCTAGACCACAATCCCCTCGCCCCGCCCGACGAGCCGTCCACCCGGCTCTACCGGCGCGTTCGCTGGGGGCGTCACGCGGAGCTCTTCCTCCTCGACAACCGCCAGTACCGCGACGCCAACTCCGCGGCGGACGGCGGCGACGCGCCCAAGACCCAGCTCGGTCCCGACCAGCGCGTGTGGCTGCACCGCGGGATCGCCACCTCCGACGCCACGTGGCTCCTCGTGGCGTCGAGCGTCCCCGTCGCCATTCCCACGGGCAACCCGGCCGCCGGCGGGCGCGATGGCTGGGCGGCCTTCGACCAGCCCACCGGCTTCTCGCGCGAGCTCCGGGGCATCCTCGAGGCCGCGAGGAAACACCGGCGCCGGCTCCTCGTGCTCACCACCGACGTCCACTTCGCGACGGCGTTTCGCTACCGACCCTTCGACGACGAGTTCGTGTTCCACGAGCTGGTCGTCGGGCCGATGAACGCCGGGATCTTCCCCAAGCGCGAGGTCGACCACAGCCTGCGCCCCGTGCGGCTCTTCTTCCACGGCCCGGAGAGCGTGGCGGCCGTGACGAGCTGGGAGGAGGCGAAGCGCTGGTTCAACACGGGCTTCGTCGAGATCGACGCCCGGGGCCACCTGCGTTTCGGGATCCGCGGGGTGGACGGCGCCGAGATCCACGCGCACACGCTCGCACCCGGTCCGTGATAGGCTCGCCCCCTTCGTCGCAGCCAGGAGGGCCGGATGAAGATCGCGACCACGCCCGACACCCCTCTCGGGTCGACGCCGCCCCGCGCGTCGGTCGGCCGGGGGCGCTGAGCGATGACGGCCGAACCGCTCGAGCCGGTCCTCGCCGGCACCACCGCCCTCGCCTTCACCCAGTACCTGGCGGTGGGCCCCGCCAGGTACTGGGTGAAGTCG
>JANQRO010000102.1 GCA_028284525.1 Myxococcota bacterium
GGCGGGTTCGACTGCAGGCCCAGGGAGCCGAAAGCGCTTCGGCCGAAGGGCGGGCGCGCGCAGAGCTCGACGCCCGCTTGGCTCAGCTCGCCCACCAGCGCGATCGGGTGGCGGTGGCGAGACGCCGCGCCGGGTACTGGGAGCAAGAACTCCGTCGCCACACCCTCCGGGCCCCCTTCGACGGGATGGTGGTGTCGGTCGACGCCGAGGTCGGCGAAGCGGTCGCGCCGGTCCCCGACCCCGCGCGCTTCGCGCGGGTCGGGGTGCTGACCCTCGTCGACATGGACTCCCTCGAAGTCGAGGTGGATGTCGCCGAGTCCCAGATCGCGGCGGTGGTCATCGGGGCTCCTGTCGAGATCGCGGTCGACGCCCTCGCGGGCCTCGTGTTCCCGGGTCGGGTCGCCGCGATCACCCCGGTGGCCGATCGCCGCCGCGCGACGTTCCGGGTGCGCGTCGCGTTCGACTCAGCGGACGGGCGGGTGCGGCCCGAGATGGGTGCGCGGGTGACGGTGTTCGGCTTCGACCCACCGGAGCCGGAGCCGGAGCCGGAGCCGGGGTCGAAGTCGAGGGGGACACGATGAGCAGACCGGAACCCCGAGTGCGAGTCGAGGGCGTCGAGAAGCACTACCGGAGAGGTCGGGTCCGCCACGACGTGCTGCGCGGTCTCGATCTGCGGGTGGAATCGGGCGAGTTCGTCGCGCTGACGGGGCCCTCCGGTTCGGGGAAGTCGACCCTGCTCCACCTCCTCGGAGGCCTCGATCGACCCGACACCGGTCGGGTGGTGGTGTGCGACACGCGCATCGATCGGATCTCCGAGCGTCGTCTCACGCCCTGGCGTGCCCGCCACGTGGGTTTCGTGTTTCAGTCCTACCAGCTGCTTCCGGCGCTCGACGCGGAGCACAACGTCGAGCTGCCGCTATTGCTCACGGGGTTGAGTCGTCGCGAGCGAAAACGGAGGGTCGATGCGGTGCTCGAGCTCACCGGCGTCGGCACCCGGCGGAGCCATCGACCCCACGAGCTCTCGGGTGGGGAGCAACAACGGGTGGGGATCGCCCGGGCCCTGGTGGCCGATCCGGACCTCCTGCTCTGCGACGAGCCCACCGGCGACCTCGATCGAAGGAACGGGGACGCCATCGTCGACCTCCTCGCCGCGAGCGCGGCAGAGGGCAAGACGGTGCTGATGGCGACCCACGATCCCCGGGCCGCTGCCCGCGCGGATCGAGCGCTCGCCCTCTCCGACGGCGCGTTGGCGCAGGCGGGATGGTCGTGAGCTGGTGGCGTCTCGTCTTGGCCGATCTCGCGGGCGCCCGCCTCGCCGCTCTGCTCGGTGCCGGCGCCGTGACGGCGGCCTTCGCGCTCTACGGCTACCTCGGGGCGATCGAGCACGCGCTCGCCGCCGGCGTCGGTGTGGCGGGGTCCGAGCGCCTCGTGGTGCGCCATCGGGCCTCGATGCTCCTGCCCCTTCCCGAGTCCCACGGCGCCGTCCTGCGCGCGATCGACGGTGTTGCGGACGCGACCCACGCCACCTGGTTCGGCGGCGTGTACCGCGACTCGCGTCACTTCTTTCCGCAGTTCGCGGTCGAGCCCCGCGCCTACCTTCGCGTGTACCCGGCACTGCGTCTCGCGCCGGAGGCGGCAGCGGCGTGGGAGGCGCGGCGCGACGCCGTCGTCGTGGGCCGCGTCACGGCGGAGCGCTTCGGCTGGGCGGTGGGGGATCGTCTGAGCCTCGATGCCGGCCTCTGGCCGAGGGCGGACGGGTCGACGCGCTGGGAATTCACCGTCGCGGGCATCTTCGAGGGCGCCGACTCGAGCGTCGACCTCACGCCCCTGCTGCTCCGCTACGACGTCTTCGACGCCCACCGCCACCCCGCGACGGCGGGCCGGGTAGGGTGGTACGTGGTGCGCGTCGAGCCACCGGGGGCGGCCGA
>JANQRO010000117.1 GCA_028284525.1 Myxococcota bacterium
CTCATTCTCGGCAACAACGGCGGGCCCGCGACCCCCGAGTGCGACGGCTGGCTCACCTACGCGATCCCCGTGGTGGCGGGCCTGCTCTACCGGGACAGCGTCGAGGTCGACGAGCTCAAGTACCCGATCCACGTCCGGGCGCTCAAGATCACCCGCGGGTTGGGAGGTGCCGGGCGCACGCGGGGCGCGCCGGGGCTCGAGATCGTCTACGGCGCGCGCGAGGATCCCGTGACGGTGGTCATCGCCGCCGACGGCCAACACCACCCTCCGCGCGGGGTGCGGGGTGGCCAGGACGGCAACGCCGGCCGGATCGAACACATCGACGGGGACGGCCACGCGCACCCGCTTCCCAACGTGGGCCAGTTCGAGCTGCGGCCCGGCGAGTGGCTGCGGGGTGTCGACGTCGGCGGGGGTGGCTACGGGAGCCCCCTCGAGCGCGACCCCGCCGCGGTCCTCGACGACGTGCGGGAAGGGTGGGAGACCAGGGAGCGCGCCGGCGACGTCTACGGCGTCGTCTTGGTGGGCAAAGAGGAAACGGAAACACTCGCCGTGGATCACGCCGGTACCACGGCACGACGGGGACAACTGCGCGCGGCCGCCGCGGATCGCGCTGGATCGGGGGAACGATCATGAGCGAGAACGACCGAGCGATGAAGCTGCTGATGGGTTTTCAACCGCTCGCCCATGGAACACGCGACCGCACCCTCGTCGTCGAGCGGGGTCGCGGGGTGTTCGTCTTCGACGAGAAGGGAAAGCAGTATCTCGAGGCGGCCTCGTCGTTCTACGTGGCTTCGCTGGGCTATTCCGACGAGGAGCTGATCGAGACCGCCACCGAGCAGCTTCGCACGCTCCCCTACTACCCGTCGGCCCAGTACCGCGCCGTGCCCACGGCGATCGCGTTGGCGGAGAAGTTGGCCGAGATCCTCCCGGTCGCGGATGCGAAGGTCGCGTTCGCGGCCACCGGTTCGGAAGCCAACGACTTCCTCGTCAAGTTCCTACGCTTCCACAACCAGATGAACGATCTCGGGCACCGCACCAAGGTGATCGCGAGGACCGGCAGCTACCACGGGGCGACCCTCGCCTCGGCGAGCCTCACCGGGGGTCACCACGAAGAGTTTGGCCTCCCCCTGCCGGGCTTCCTCCACACCGAGCAGCCCTTCCGAACGTCGATCCGCGAGGGGGAGAGCCAAGCGGCCTTTGCCGAACGCCTGGCCGACGAGCTCGAGGCGCTGATCCTCCGCGAAGACCCGGAGACCATCGCCGCCTTCCTCAGCGAGCCGGTCTCGTTCTCCTGCGGTCTGGTCGTTCCCCCCGCCGACTACTGGGACCGGATCCAGGCCGTGCTCGCCAAGTACGACATCCGCTGTTTCGCCGACGAGGTCGTCACGGGGTTCTGCCGCACGGGGAACTGGTTCGCCTGCGAGACCTACGGGATCCGTCCCGACGCCGTCACGATCGGAAAGGGCATGGCGTCGGGCTATTTCCCGATCTCGGCGATCGCCATGGACGGGGACTTCTATCGCGGCATCGAGCGCGGCAGCGACAAGCTCGACGGCTTCGCGCACGCCTCGACCCATGCCGGCCACCCGGTCGGGACGGCGCTCGCCCTCAAGGTGATCGAGATCATCGACCGACGCGACCTGTTGCGACACGTCCGCGAGGTCGGAGCGATGCTGCAAGGCAAGCTTGGCGGCTACGCCGACCATCCCCTCGTCGCCGACGTGCGCGGGGTCGGGCTCTCGGGTGCGGTGGAGTTCGTCTCGGAGCGAAGCGCGGGCGCGAGCCTCGAGCCCTCGAGCGTCGCGTGCAGCATCTTCACCGAGCGCGCGAGAGAGAACGGATTGCTGGTGCGGGGCACCGGCAGCACCGCGATGATCGCCCCGCCGCTGGTCATCACCCGCGAAGAGATCGACGAGCTCTTCCGCCGCTTCGACCGCGCGCTCGCCGAGACCGAGGCACGCGTCCGGGTGTAGCGGCTCCGGTGGGTCCCCGCCCCGAGTCCGCGCTCCGATGGCGGGGAGACGGGCCCCGGGCGGCGTGGCAGTGGACCTCGGGCCGCTCCGGTTCCCGCAGGGGAGGAGCGGCCGCTTGGCCCGGAAGTCGTTGGGGTGGGCAAGGGGATTCGAACCCCCGACCTTCGGGACCACAACCCGACGCTCTAACCAGCTGAGCTATGCCCACCGCGAGGGGCGGAAGCTATCGCGCGCCCCGGGGCACTTCAACGCGACGCAGCTCCATCCCTTCTGGTGGGGGCGGACGCCGTCGAGGGAGCGCCCCACCGCGGGACCCGCCTGGGATCTTCGACCCACCGCAGCGGACGCCCTACGTTCCGGCGGCACGCGCCCCGGTAGCTCAGGGGATAGAGCGGCGGATTTCTAATCCGCGGGTCGCAGGTTCGAATCCTGCCCGGGGTGCCATCGCGATCACCCCCCCTCCCCCGTCGTAGGGGGAGCCCCTCGAAGCGAGCGGTGGCAACCGGCGCAGGTCTCCTCGATCGCGGCGACACCTGCGCGGAGCTCCTCCGAGGTGAGCGACTCGGCGTTGCGGGCCAGGAACTCCGCGCGACGCTCGAGGGTCGCCGCGTGCCCTGCGAAGACCAGGCGTTCGGCCGGGGAGAAGGGCTCGGCGGCCCCCGCGTCCTCGAGCTGCGCGGCGGAATCCGCGATCGCGGACGCGACTCGCTCCAGTTTGCGCAGTCGTCGCGCCCGCTCCTGGGACAGGTCCATCGCCTGCGGCAGACGCGCGTAGGACAGCGTCTCGAGGTCGCGCATCAGCTGGGGGAGACGACGCGTCTGGCTCGCGTGGGGGGTACCGCGATCGTCGCGCAGCGTGGAGCAGGCCACGACGCCGATCGCGACCGCGGCCGCGGCCGCCGCCCAACGGCTGGAACCGCGCGCACTCACAGCACCATCCGCAGGCGCAAGAGGGCGACGACGGCGTCGCGGGCGCTCTTCTCGCCGGACGGCGACGCGATGTACTCGAGGTGCGGTGTCACCAGCAGCCACGGGAAGATCGCGATGCGGTAGTAGAGCTCGACGCTGTTCTCCCGGCGGAAGGTTCCCGGTCGGGCCGCGCTGTAGCGATCCGAGAGCCCGGCGTAGGCCCACCCGACCCCCACCACATCCGCGTCTCGCCCCGGGATCGGCCCTTGGTAGACGGCGCCGAGCGAGACGAACGTGTCGATTGCGTTGGTCTCTTCGTCGGCAAAGCCCAGCCGCCCGAAGAGGCCGAGCCCCTGTGGGGCAGCGTCACGCGAACCCGCCTCTCTGAAGATCCACTGGTCGGCGCTCAGATACCAGCCGTAGTGCCCGCGGCGCCGCAGGGCGCGCCCGGTGGACGGGTCGATCCGCCCGAACACCGTACGGTTCGCGCCGTCGCGAAATCCCCCGATCCGGTAGTGCCCGGACAACGTCCCCGACCAGACGACGCGGATCGTGGCCTCGAGGATCTCGGTCCAGCTCTCCATCCCGTCGAAGGCCGTGTGAAACCCGGCGTGCCGCGGCTCGTTGTCGGCGTCGGACACCCCGACCGCGAGCTCGAGCCAGGGAGCCGGCCGCACCCAAGCGGCCACCCCCAGGGCGTTGGGGAGCGGGACGATCGGGCTGTTGTCCAGCCGCGTCGAAGCGAACTGACGGTCTTCGCTGTTGGCGAAGACGTTGCGGTCGAAGACCGTCTGCTGCTCGAGGAAGCCGAGCCGGAGCCCGGCGCGATCGCGCCAGAGCGATTGCTCGGCCCAGAGCTCGGACACATACAGCGCCTCGTCGAAATCGGCGTCGTCCACCGGATCCCCGAGGGCCCCGACTTCGCCGTTGAGATTCTCGTCATACGCCCCCTTGAGGTGGGCGAGGATCTGCACACCGGGTCTTCGGGCGAGCTCCTCGAGGTCGAGCTGGGCGAAGAGGTCGTAGCTTCCGCTCGCGCCGAGCTCTTCACCAGCGCCGGCGCCCCCGCGCAACCGCCAGCCGAAGAACTGGTTGGCGGCGCCCTGGAGGGCGATGCCCGAGGTCTCGAGGCCGGCGCGCACCCCGCGCGGGTCCTCGAGCGCTCGCCGCTGGTGCCTCCAGCCACTGCGCTTCGGGGTGGCGGGCTCGTCGGGATCGACGGTCGTCCCGCCGTGGGCCGGACCCGCTGCGCCCGGAAGCAGCGCGAGCGCCACCGCGACGAGGTATCGCGAGCCGTTCCCCACCGGCGTCTAGGCGGCCTCGTCCGAGGGATCCGGGGGGCCGAAGAGACGCGCCAGCAGATCCCCCAAGA
>JANQRO010000145.1 GCA_028284525.1 Myxococcota bacterium
TGTGGCCGCCGCGTGGTTGAAGTGCCGCCAGAGCTCTGCGTAGAGCCCGTCCCGCTCGACCAACTCCTCGTGACGACCCCGCTCCACGATCCGGCCCGCGTCGAGGACGAGGATCTGCTCCGCCCCCACGACCGTCGAGAGCCGGTGCGCGATCACGAGCAGGGTCTTGCCCCGGACGAGTCGGGCGATCGCGTCCTGGAGGGCGGCCTCGTTCTCCGGGTCGGCGAAGGCCGTGGCCTCGTCGAGCACGATGATCGGCGTGTCCGCCAGGATCGCCCGGGCGATCGCGAGGCGTTGGCGTTCGCCGCCCGAGAGCCGGGCGCCGAGCTCTCCCACCGGCGTGTCGTAGCCACGCGGGAGACGCGTGATGAAATCGTGGGCCTGGGCGTCGCGCGCGGCGCGCTCGATCTCCGCCTGGGTCGCATCCGGCCGACCCACGCGCAGGTTGCCCGCGATGGTGTCGTCGAAGAGGAACGTGTCCTGGAACACGACCGATACCGCCCGGCTGAGCGTCTCGTTCGAAAGGTCGCGGACGTCCACCCCGCCGATCTCGATCGCACCCTCGTCGACGTCCCAGAACCGGGCCACGAGGGACGCGACCGTGCTCTTCCCGGACCCGGAGGGACCGACCAACGCCGTCATCGAGCCGGGTTCCACCCGAAACGAGACGCGGTCGAGCACGCGTCGCTCGTCGTAGGCGAAGGACACCTCACGGACCTCGATCCCGCCGTCGGTCGGCTGGGCACCGCCGTCGCGCTCCTCGAGCGTCGCAGCGTCCATCACCTCCCGCACGAGGGCGCCTCCCGACGCGAGCTGGGACAGGTTGGCAAAGAGATGGAGGAGCGAGACGAGGGGAGAGAGCGCTCCCAGCCCGACGATGAAGAAGAAGAGGAGGTCGGTCGTGGACAGGTCGCCTCGCGTCCACAGCCAGCCCCCGACCGGCACGATGGTCGCGACGTTCGCGGCCAGCAGGACATAGAAGGCGGTCCCCAGCGGCAAGAAGTCGCTGCTGTAGGCGCGCACCGTCTCCACATAGCGGCGCACCGCTCGCTCGGTGCCCCGCACCTCGTCGCCGGCGCGATTGAAGAGCTTGACGACCGGCATCCCGCGGATCAGCTCCACGATCGTGGCGTTCATTTCGGAGAGCGAAGCCTGGTAGGCCCCCATGTGCCGGCTGGCGTTGCGCATCGCGATCGACAGACACACGAAAGCCGGCACGACCATCCCGATCGCCGCCGTCGCGACGCGCCAGTCGACCCACGACATCCACACCGCGACGGCGACCAGGGTGACGAGCGCACCGACGGCATCGGGGATCCCGTGGGCCAGGAAAAGCTCGAGCTGCTCGACGTCGTCGCCCATCACCTTCTTGAGCTCCCCCGAGCGTCTGCGGGTGACGTAGCCGAGCGGTACCCGGGCCAAGTGGTCGGCCAACCCGAGCCGGATCTCGTAGAGGACGCGATAGGCGCCGACGTGGGCGACGTAGACCGAGATGCCGAGGAGCAGGTGCCGACCCACGATGGCGCCGAGCGCAAGCGCCGCCAGCCCGTAGAGCTCGCCGACCGCGGTGTCGCCGCGAACGAGGTAGTCGACGCTTCGGTAGATCACCCAGAAGGGTGCGAGACCCAGAAGCGTCGCGATGGCCGCGATCGCGGCGCTCGAGACGAAGCTCGCGATCGAGCCGCGCGCAAAGGGGAGGAGACTCGCGATCCCCGAAGTGAGGGTGGAGTGCTCGGTCCCCGTCGCGGAGACCCGATCCACGCGATCGGCGATCGCTGCGTCACCCATGCCGTTGCCTCCGCCGCGCGCGACGCTCGCCCCGTCGGATCTCTTCGCGCACCGCCAAGCCGTACAACGCCGGGTTGAAGGCGCGGCGTCCCAGGATCGGCCGCGACCGAGCCCGGATGCTCGGCTCGCGCGGAGGCTGATAGCGACCGGAGAGAACCGCTGCGGCGAACTGGGCGTGGACTTCCGCGATCGGCCAGAAGGCCCCGGTCGGGCGACTCACGCCCACGACGAAGAGGTCGTGTCGAGCGGGGTGCATGGTCCCGAGGAAGAGCGCGAGGTCGTCGTCGTCCGGGTCCGCCCACTCGGAGGACAGGTAGGGATCGCGGAGCCGGTAGCCGGTCGCGTAGATCACGACGTCGGCGGGCTCGCACGACGCGTCGGCGAAGCGCACGTCGCGCCATAGCGCTGGGCGTGAAAGCGCTCGCCCGCGAACTCGCCGGGCGTCTCGGGAAGTCGCGCCGCCCAGTAGCACCCCGAGCACGCGAGGAGGGCGTCGTAGGTCTCCTCGCGAAACGGCAGCCACTCTGCGGGCATCGCGAAGTCGGAGAGACGGCTCATCGCGCGGGTCGTGTTGGTCTCGATAGAGCGGTAGACCGCGGAGCGGCCGTTCGGGTTGTCGACGACCCACTGCCCGCCGATCACCGGCGAGGCTTCGACACAGTCGATCTCGAGGCCGGCCTCCCCCAGCGTTTTGGTGGCGACGAGGCCGGCAGGGCCCGCTCCGACGATGCACACTCGCGACACAGCGTCTCCTCAGTCGGCCATCCGGTTAGTTAACACTATTATATTGAAATTGAAATTCAATTTCAAGTCTCGTCAGTGACCCCGCCTTTCGCGCAGCTCCCCAGCAAGCCAAGCGCTTCGACGACGCCGACGGGCGGCGGACCTCCGGCGGGTCGTGCCGGGGTACGACCTCCTGCGAGAGCTCGCCGCGGCCACGCTGGCCGGGCGCCCGGGCTCGTCTGCGCTCCTGGGCGCGGGTGTGAGCGGCGCGGGGAAGCGCGCCCGCGGCGGACGCCGCGTTTGCGCGGCCTCCGCGCCGGCCCGATGCTGTGCGCGAGGAGGACCCCCATGAGCGATGACCTCTCCGCGATCCGGGCGCTCTATCCCGCGATCCGGGAGCGCGCGGCCGAGATCGAGCAGGCGCGGCGTCTCCCCGGGGACCTGGTCGTAGCGCTGCGCGAGGCCGGGATCTTTCGCCTGCTCGCACCCCGGGCCTACGGCGGGCTCGAGGTCGACTACGCGACGAGCGCCACGCTCCTCCGCGAGCTCGCACGCGCCGACGGCTCGGTGGGCTGGACGCTGATGATCGGCTGCGAGACCCCCCAGATCCTGGCCCTGCTCCCCAAGACGACCTTCGACGATCTCTACGCCAAAGGACCCGACGTGATCGTGGGCGGGGCCTTCGCGCCCAAGGGCGTGGCGACTCCCGTCGACGGGGGCTATCGCGCGAGTGGCCAGTGGGGATTTGCGAGCGGCTGCGAGCACGCCGACGTCCTCTTCGGCAACTGTGTGGTCGAAGCGGAGGACGGTCCGCCGACGGTGCGCTGTATGCTGCTGCCCCGCGAGGCGTGGACCATCCTCGACACCTGGCACACCGCGGGGCTGCGCGGGACGGGGAGCCACGACATCGCGATCGACGATCACTTCATCCCGGCCGAGCAGACCTTCGATCTCTTTGGCGGCACCCCGTGTCTTCCGGGTCCGCTCTTCGCGGCGCCCCTTCTGCAGTTCGCCCTCCACATCGGGGCGGTGGCGGTCGGGATCGCCGAAGGCGCCGTGGAGGAGCTCACCGAGCTCGCCACGACCGGAAAGAAACGGCTCTACGCGCGCACTTCGATGAGCGATGGCGAGCTCTTCCAACACCGACTGGGCCACGCCGAAGCCGACGTGCAGGCCGCCCGGGCGCTCCTCGAGATGCGCATCGACGACTACACGCGGCGCGTGGCGGAAGGACGCCTCGCTCCGGACTATCAGGCCCCCGTGCTCCAGACCGAGGCCTGGGTCGTCGAGACCTGCGCCCGCGCCGTGGACACATGCCACCGGGCGGGCGGGGGGAGCGCCGTCTACGAGAGCTCACCCCTCCAGCGTCGGCTGCGGGACATCCACACGCTCACCCAGCACGCCTCGGCACAGGAGGGGGTGTTCGCCAACGCCGGCGCGCAGCGGTTGGGCGACCCGGTGGCGCTGGGCTTCTAGCGCGGAGCGGCTCGCGCATCGCTCGTGCTGCACCGCACGGCCGCGGCGCGGTAGGCTCCGCCCATGCCGGTCACACGTGCAGACTCGTCGGGCCGAGGGGCGCGCCCCCGCGCGGTGCGCGCGGTGCTCGTCTTGGCGCTCGTCGCGACGAGCTGCTCGAAGGTCTTTCCCGCACCGCCGCTCCAAGGGGACGACGTGCGCTACCGCACCATCGGAAGGGTGGGGCAGCTCGAGGTCGTGGCGGCCTCGAACGGGACGCGCCAGCAGATCGACCTGCTGTGTCACGACTCGCCGACCCCCAACGTCTTCCACGCGTCGGTCACCCGGCTCACCCGGATGATCGCCCTCCTCGACGAGCTCCTGGTCGGAGAGCCTCCTGCGCCAGGCGAGTCCTACCAGGCGGGGGAGGTGATGATGCCGCTCTTTCGCGCCCAGACCGCCCCGCGCTTGACCTTTGGCACCGCGACCCCTGCGACGCCCGGGGCCGAGACGGTCTTCGAGGTCGACTGCTACGACGCCTTCATCGAGAATACCCAGCACTTCGACTTCACCCGCGAAGAGGCCGAGACCTTGCGCGGGCTCCTCGCCGACGCACGCGGCTGGTTGAGGCCTCCGGAGTCCTAGCGAGCGGGGGGGCGCGCGGGGCGACCCGGTCGGTCGGCCGAGACCATCCCCCGCCGCGACCGCGTCTGGGTCGCCCGTGGGGACGACGCGACCGTCTGGTCGCGCCGCACCGTGTCGGCGCGGGCCGCCGAGGCCCGCGCTAGAGGTGCTCCACCTTGGGCACGACCTCCTCGGCGAAGCGTGTCATCGCCGCGAGCACCCGTTCGTGGGGGACCTTCCCGCCCGGGTTGAACCAGCAGATCAGCTCGTTCATGCCGAGACGTTCGTGGAGCGCGCCGATCCGCTCGACGCACTGCTCGGGCGAGCCGAAGACGGCCATGGTGTCGTGGATGCGCTCGAAGCTCAGGTCGGCGAGGTTGCGTCGGATGTCTTCGAAGTAGCGGTACGACTCGGCCCCGTCGGCAGCCACCGCGCGCCCCATTCCGCCGACGCTCTGGAAGTAGTGGTCGAGGCTCGGCTCGATGTCGCGGCGCACCGCGGCGAGGTCGTCGCCCGGGCGGACGAAGAACATCGTCGAGACGTCGGGACCCGTCTCGTCGGGCGATCCGTCGCGGGGCCACTCGCCCCGGTAGCGCGCGACCTGGTCGGCCATCCGCGGCATCGGATTCGTCACCGACGCCACGAAGATCGGATAGCGCTGCTGGGCGGCGAAGATCGCGGTCTCGGGGCCGTTGGCCGCGACGCGGATCGGCGGATGGGGCTGCTGGAGAGGCTTCGGCACCACGCTCGTCTCGGGCACCTGGAAGAACTTGCCCTCGTGGGAGAACGATTCGTGGGTCCAGGCCTTCACGATGATGTCGAGGGCCTCTTCGAAGCGCTCTCGGCTCTCGTCGCGGGAGGCGTCGAAGCCCGCGAAGTGGAGCGGAATCGCGCCGCGCCCCACGCCGAACTCGAGACGTCCCGCGCTCAGCAGGTCCACCGTCGCGCCGTCTTCGGCGCTGCGGATCGGGTGCCACAGGGGCAGCAGGTTCACCGCGATCCCCAGCCGGATGCGCTCGGTGTGCTGCGCCACGGCGGCGGCGACGATGAGGGGCGAGGACATGATCGAGAAGGGCTTGTAGAAGTGGAGCTCGGCGAGCCACGCGCAGCCAAAGCCCAAGACGTCACCGTGACGGATCTGGTCGAGCGTCTCGCGGTAGCGCTGGGTCTCGGACTGGCCGGGAGCGCAGGGCAGCTGGTAGAAGAGGCCGAATTTCACGTGCGCTCCTTTGCGGTGTCGGGGTCCGCCGCGACGTCGTGAGTCCCGCAACCCGGTGGATCCACACCGGAGATCGTCGGGGGATGATATCGGGGGTTTCGGCCGTCGGGCCCCCGTCGCGACGCGGGGGAACCGGTACCCTTCGCGCGATGGATCCCTCGGGTCTGTTCCCCGCGCTCTTCGCCTCGCTCGTCTTCTTCGGGGTGATCCTGGCGACCCGTCGGCGGCTCGGAGAGCCCGCCTACTGGCCGATCTCCTGGGCTCTGCTGTTGGCGATCGGTCTCGCCATGGCCTCCGCGCCGGGGCCGCTCCTCCACGCCGCGGCGCGCTTCGCGGCGACGCTCTTCGTCGGCCTCCAGCTGGCCGGTGCCTACGCCTACGCGGGACGCCCGGTTCCGGCCTGGGTGCTTCCGGCCAGCGCGGCGGGAGGCGTCGCGCGGGTGTGTGTGGCTGCCCTGGGCGTTCCGGAGGCGAGTCACGCCGCGGTCGTCCCCCTCGAAGTCGGGATGCTCGGGTGGGGTGCGGTCGTCGTGCTCCGCCGCGACGAAGGGCGGCGGCATTCGATGGATGGGTTGCTCGCCCTCGGCGCGGTCGCGCTGTGCGGACTGCAGGGGCTCGATGCGATCGTCGATCTCCACTTTCCGGGGGGCGCCGTGGTGTGGGCCCCCTGGCTCGCGGTGTCTCCGATCATCGGGGTCCTCCAGCTCGTGGCGGCGGGAGAGCGCTTTCAGCGGGGCGCGCTGGAAGAGCGGCTGGCCCGCGAGGAGCGCCGACACACCCACCAGCGGCTCGAGAGTCTGGGGGTGCTGGCTCGCGGGGTGGCCCACGACCTCAACAACCACCTGACCAGCATCGTCGGCAACATCGACCTGGCCCTCGAAGAGCTGCCCCGCGGCCACCCGGCTCGCGAGCACCTCGCCGACAGCCTGCGCGGCGCGCGGCAGGCCGGCCAGCTGAGCGAGCAGATGGATGCCTACGCGCGCGGGCGTCCACTCTTCGCCGAGTCGGTGGACCTCGCCGCGCTGGTGGCGTCCCGCGAGGCGCTCTTGCGCGCCGCCCTACCCGGCGACGTCGCGCTCCACGTCGAAGCGCCCGCCGCGATCCCCCGCGTATCGGCCGATGCGGCCCAGATCGAGCAGGCCCTGGTGAACCTCGTCGTCAACGCCGGGGAGGCCTGTTCCGGCGGCGGCGAGGTGGGTGTCGAGGTCGATCGCGCCGAGGCGGGCGGCGGCGCGGGCCAGCCGACACTCGGCGAGCTCTCCGACGAGCGCCGCTATCTCCGCCTGCGCATCTGGGACACGGGTGCGGGGATGGACGAGCCACAGCGTCGCCGGCTCTTCGATCCCTTCTACACCACCAAGCTCGGTCGTCGCGGGCTCGGTCTCTCGGTGACCCAGCGCATCGTGCTCGCCCACGGCGGCGCCCTCTGCGTCGACTCCGAGCCCGGTCGGGGCACGCGGATCGACGTCTATCTCCCCACCCCGGACAAAGCGGACGAGGCCGATGTCGCGACCGCCCAGGAGGATCCCCCGTGTCCCACGTCGTCGTAGTCGGTGCCGATCGCGGGATCGCCGCCGCGCTGGTGCGCGAATACCTGGCGCGGGGGGAGACCGTGAGCGCCGTCTGTCGCGACGACGGCGCGGTGTGGACGGACAGTGCGGCGCGTGTGGTGCCCCACACCGACGTCACCGATAACGCCGCGGTGCGCAGGATGGCGGACGCCCTCGACGGCCCGGTCGACCTCCTCGTCCACGTGGCCGGGGTGGGGGCCTTCGAGCGCTTCGGCGATTTCGACTACGACGCGATGCTCGCGCACTACGACGTCAACGCGCTGGGCCCGCTTCGGGTCGTGGCGGCGCTCGCCGACCGTCTCGCGGCGGGCGCTCGTGTGGGCATCGTGACGAGCCGGATGGGTTCGATCGCCGACAACGGGTCGGGAGGGATGTACAGCTACCGGATGTCCAAGGCCGCGGCGAACATGCTGGGCGTGACGCTCTACCGCGACCTGCGCGAACGCGAGGTCTACGTGATGCTCCTCCACCCGGGCACCGTGGCGACCGCGATGACCGCGGGGGCCCCCGGCTGGGACTCCTTCACCCAGCCCGAGCAATCGGCGGCGGGGCTCGCCCGTCAGCTCGACCGGCTGGGGCCCGACACCCCGGTGGAGTTCCGCCACCAGGACGGCACGCTGCTCCCCTGGTAGAGGCACTCAGCCGGTGGGAAGGTCGCTCGGGTCGACGCTCGGGAGGTCGGCCACCTCGAGGGGGACGGGTTGTGCCAGCCACAAGGTGAGGAGCGAGAGCGCGTAGAAGGCGCCGCCGAGCAGCGGGATCGAGAGCCGGGTGCCGGCGATCGATTCGGCCACCTCGTCGTGGTCGATCTCGGCCATCACCGCCCAGTCGAAGTCGTCGAGACGGAAGCGGCCGAAGGCCGAGAGCACGGGGATCCCGCGGTAGTCGTCGGTGATGTCGACGCCGGTCTCACCGGCGAGGGCGCGCTTCACGGTCGCGCTCGCCACCACCACGTCGAGGGTGGTGGACGCCTCGGAAAAGCGCGAGTCGCTGCGCATCAACAGGTCGCCGCCGACCAGGTAGGTCTCCCCCGAACGCCCCATCCCCTCGGTGAACTGCATGATGTCCTGGATACGCTGGGTCGGCACCTGCACCGCCATGACGCCGAGGGCGGCGCCGTCCGCGTCGAGCACCGGGACGCCGGCGAAGAGCGCCGGGTCGCCGCGGCTCGGCGCGTAGCGCTCGAAGTCGCTGAACACGACGCGGGGCGCGGCGGCGCTCGCCAGCGCGCGCTCGAACACCCGCGAGAGCCCCGAGCCGGCCAGGGGTGGGCGCCGCAGGTTGTCGGCGAAGTCGACCTCCTTCTCGACGCTGTAGATCACGTTGCCGTCGGGATCGAGCAGGAAGAAATCGTAGTAGCCGCGCTCGACCACGAAGGCCCGGGCCAGCCCGTGGATGGCGCGGTGGGCGTCGGCGTAGGCGGAGCCGTCCTCCACGGCCACGAGCTCGCCGCGACGCTCGCGGGGGAAGGGGTTCTGCTCGAGGTAGCCGCGCTGGAGCCGGGCCGTGCGGTCGCCGGGGGTCGCGTTCCATCCGGCGCACAGCTCAAGGAGCTGCCGGCGCAGCGTGTCGTTGATGCTCCAGAAGACGAGCTCCGAGCGCACCGTATCGAAGTAGGCCTCGAGGGCACCCTTGCGCAGGGTCATCAGGAGCTCGAGGCGGTCGGAGGCGCTGCGGTACTGGGTCCGGGTCACGTGACGGTCGGCCGCGAAGACCGCGAGGGCCACGGTCAGCGCCATCCCGAGCGCGAGGACGAGGGCGCGGCGCGTCGGCCGCCGCCTAGGCACCGGCACGCTCCGGTGCCTCGCCCTCGGGGCTGAGCGCGGCGAGACGGTCGCGCACCAGGGTGTCGACAGCGCTCCAGGTGAAGCTGAAGTGCTCGAACTCCTCCTGGCTCACCCGGTCCTCTCCCAGGTCGACGACGACCTGACGCAGCATGACCACGAGACGGTCGTGGAGGGGCTCGAGGTCGATGCGCTTCGTCGCGCCGCTCGCCGTTTCGGCGATGTCCATGAGCTCGAGGTTGTAGTGGCTCACACGCACCCGGCGGGCGTTCTGCAGCCGGCCGCGGAGCGCGAAGAAGAAGGAGGAGAGGATCACCAGGACGTAGAGGGTGGGGGCGAGGATCCGTGCGTTCTCCTGCCAGAACCCGGGCTTTTCGCGGTCGTAGTAGCGTCGCGCGCCTTCGTGGATCGGGAGCGCGAGCCGTCCCTCGATGTCCGGCGCGGCGATGAAGCCGGCGAGGGCGTTCTCGGCGATGAGCTGGGAGCGCTTTTCGAAGAGCGTCTTCGTGACGTCCTGCACGATGCTCTCGTCGAGGCCCGCCCGCGCGACGAGGAAGCGCTCGACGAGCGCCGTCGGCAGATCGGCTTCGGGCAGCGGGGGGTGGCCGCGGTAGGCGCCTTTGGCCACGACCCCGGTCACGACGGCGGGATGGCGGATCGAGAGCGCGTCGGCCTGGGGGATCGGCACCAGGCGGGGGGACACCGCGTCGACCAGGGCGCGCAGGCTCGGGTTCCCCACGGCGTGAACCCGGAAGATCGCGTCGACCTGACCGCGACGCATCGCGAAGTTCGCCGCATCGGAGTCCATCGGGAGCGCCACCAGCTCGTCCCGGGGGACGCCGTAGTGCTCGGCCAGGAACCAGAACGACTCGTAGTGCCCGCTGCCCCGGGGTCCGATCGCCACCGTGCGACCGTTGAGATCCGCCGGGCTGCGGATCCCCGACCCGCTCGGCACGACGAGCTGGTAGGCGTCGAAGAAGAGCGAAGCCACCGCGTGGACGCTGCCGTCGCTGCGTACGTCCGATTGCATCGTCGCGAAGTCGGCGCGGCCCTCTTCGAGGAGACGCACGTTCTCCGCCGAGCCGTGGGTCTCGAAGACGTCGAAGCGCAGCCGCGGGTCGCTGGCCTCGAGCACCGCGGCGATCGTGTTGGCGAGGGCGAAGGAGTCGCCGCCGCGGGGGCCGGCCGCGATCGCGATCTCGCGATCCCCCACCCGCAGGAAGAAGAGCAGGGCGACCGTTAGCGCCGCGATCCAGAGCCCGCCGAGCAGGACGTTCTTGGCCGAGAAGAGCTTCATCGCAGCGCGCGAGACCCCGCGATCGGGAGGAGAGCCGACGTCACACGCGCCGGCCCGGGCTCAGGGTGCGCGCTCCGGCCACCCGATGCAAGACGAGGTGGGGGAGGCGCCGGGCGACGGCCCGAAAGTGACGCCGTGTCGGCGCTTGCGGGGCTTATTGCACATCGCCTCGCGCGCGCGTGGCCCATTCCTCCCGGAGCACCCGCCGCAGGAGCTTGCCCGCCGGGTTGCGTGGCACGCTCTGGACGCGGTGGATCTCCTTCGGGACCTTGAATCCCGCGAGGCGCTCGCGACAGTGGCGCTCGATTGCGTCGCGGTCGAAGTCCTCGGGTGCGACGACGAAGGCCACGACCCGCTCCCCCCAGTGGTCGTCGGGCACGCCGACCACGACGGCCTCGCGGATCCCGGGGTGCTGTGTCACCACCTCCTCGATCTCGCGGGGGTAGAGGTTGATCCCGCCCGAGAGGATCATGTCCTTCGAACGGCCCTGGATGTAGAGGTAGCCCTCCTCGTCGAGGTGGCCGAGGTCGCCGGCGCTCACCCACTCGCCGCGTCGCGCCGCCGCCGTCTCCTCGGGGCGACGCCAGTAGCCGTTGTAGAGGTACGGGGAGCGCGAATAGACCTCGCCGGTCTCGCCCGGGGCCACCGGGCCGCCGGCGTCGTCGAGCACGGCGATCTCGGTGCAGGGGAAGGGCTGGCCCACGCACTGGACCTTGCGGAGCTGGTCGGCGGGGCGGAGGTTGCTCACGACACCCGCCTCGGTCGATCCGTAGCACTCGAAGAGGAGCCCCTCGCCGAAGTGCGCCACCACTTCTTCTTTGGCGCTCTGGGCGAGTGGCGCGGCGTTCGAGATGATCGTCCGGAGGGCGGGGAAGCGGTACGCCGCCCGTGTGGCGGCGGGCAGCGCGAAAATTGCCGCGACGTGGGTGGGCACCACGAAGACGTTGGTGGCCTCGCTCTCGGCGAGGGAGCGCAGCAGCGTCTCGGGCTCGAAGCGCGGCAAGATCGTGCACGTGCCGCCGAAGAAGAGCGGAGCCACCCCGAAGGCGAAGCCCCCGCCGTGGTAGAGCGGCGCGACGGCGAGGGCCCGGTCGTCGGGTCCGTAGCAGCCGTACTCCGCCGCCATCGCCAGAAAGGTGAGCACCCGCGAGCGGTGCGAGAGCATCACTCCCTTCGGCCGACCGGTGGTGCCCGAGGTGTAGGAGATGGCGAAGGTCGCGGTCTCGCCGACGGCGGGGAGGGCGACGTCCTCGTGGGCGGCGTCGCGCCACGTGTCGTAGCTCGCGCCGACGACCAGGAGCCGGTCGGGGGCGATCTCGGGGGCGGCGCTCCGGGCCACCGCTTCGCAGACGGGGTGGACGACGAGGGCCTGCGCTTCGCTGTCCTCGAGGATGTCGGCGAGCTCGGGCGCGGTGAGGTGCGGGCTCGCCGTCACCACGGCGAATCCCGCCTCGGCGAAGCCCGCCACGACCTCGACGTACTCGAGACAGTTGGGCGCCATCCAGACCACGTGGGCGCCCGGGGGGAGGCCCATGGCGGCGGCGGCACGAGCCACCCGGTCGATCCGCGCCGCGAGCTCGCCGTAGCGGAGCGCGTCGCCCTCGCAGTGGATCGCCACCTTCCGCGGCATGCGACCCGCGGCGGCGCGCAGCCCCCCTCCGAGGGTGACGGCGAGCGCCGGGGCCGGGGCGCTCACGCCGCCGACGTCTCGGGCAGCCCGAACACACGCCGCGCGTTCTCGGAGAGCAGCGCCCGTCGGCTCTCGGGGCGGATCTCCAGGGCCTCCACCTCCTTCATCGCGCGCTCGGGGTCGATCACCGGCCAGTCGGTGCCGAAGAGCACCTTGGCGCGCCCCCACGAGTCGAGGTAGCGCACCAGCGCCTCGGGCCAGTGACGCGGGGCGTGGGCGTCGGTGCCGATGAAGACGTTCTCGTGCTTCCACGCCATGGCGATCATCTCGTCGGTCCACGGAATCCCGATGTGGATGCCGAGGAGCTTGAGCTCCGGGAAATCGCAGGCCACCGCGTCGAGACAGATCGGTCGGCCCACGCTGCGCAGCCGTCGATCGCGCTGGTAGATCAGGCTCTGGCCCACCTGCATCATGATCGGGATGTCGAGCTCGCAGCACTTCGCGTAGTAGGGGTAGACCCTGGCGTGGTCGGGGGGGAGCTCGAACCAGTGTGGGTAGAAGTGGGCGCCGACGAAGCCGTGTTCGCGGACGGCGTCGTCGAGTTCGCGAAGCCCCGCCATCCCGCGGGTCGGGTCGATCCCGGCGAGCCCCGAGAAGCGGTCGGGATAGCGCTCGCAGGCCTCGCGCACGTAGGCGTAGGGCACCTCGAAGGAGCCCCGCACCCGCAGGTCGCCGCCGCGCACCGCGACCAGCAGCGAGCGCTCGATCCCCGCGCGATCCATGCGCGCGACGTAGTCGTCGAGGGAAACACCGTCGCGCAGATCGCTCGGAAAACGGATCTGGTCGAGGAAGGCGTCCTCGATTCCAGTGCGCTTCTCGCGCACCTCGCGTTCGGTGAAGAGATTGCAGACGATGTCGATGGCGCCCATCGGGCGATGATGCCACAGGCCGAGGTCCGCGCGGCGCGGTCTGGACGTCGACTCATCGCGCCACGGTCTCGGCGGCGGCGGCCCGGGCCGCCGCGAGGTCGCCCCGCAGGCTCCGCGCGGCGAAGGCGTAGTGGACCGCCGACCAGAGGTTCACGCACACCATGAAGGCGAGGGCATAGCGCAGGCCCTGGGCCTTCGCGGTGACGGCGTCCGCCCCGCCCGCGGCCAACGCCGCGCGCACCGCGTCGCTCAGCACGCCGGTGATCCACGGGCCCCCGCCCAACCCGATCAGGTTGATGATGAAGAGCAGGATCGCCCCGGCCAACGCCCGCTCGCGGGTGCCGACGAGCCCCTGGGTCATGGCGAAGGTGGGCCCCAGGTACATCGCTCCGAGAAGACCGGTCGGGATCATCAGCAGTAGCACGGCGAGCTTCACGGGAAGCAGGTACACGAGGAGCGCGAGGGGCACGCTGACCAGGGTCGAGAGCCCGGGGACCCACATGTAGTAGCGCGCGTCGCCCCGGGCCTTGGCGAGGCGGTCCGAGACGGCGCCGCCGAGGTAGGTGCCGACCAGGCCGCCCCCGGCGGAGATCAGCGCGAGCCAGTTCCCCACCTCGGACACGGTCATCCCGTGGGAGCGGATCAAGAAGGCGGGGAGAAAGCCGCCGACGCCGTAGCCCACGAAGGCGTGGAGGGCGGCGGCGATCGAGAGGTGACGGAACGAGCGTTTGCTCCACAGCGCCGCGAGGGCGCGGCCGATCGGGGGCGGGTCGCCGGGCGGCGCGGGCTCGGGGTCGGAGAAGCCGCGGGGCGGCTCGCGGAGCGTGAGCCGCACGAGGAGCGCCACCGCCAGCCCCGGCACCCCGACGATGAAGAAGGCGGCGCGCCAGCCCAGGCTCTCGGCGACGTTGCCGCCCAGGAGGTAGCCGACGAAGACCCCACCGAAGATCCCCATCGAGTAGGTAGAGAGCGCCGTGGCGCGGCGTTCCGGCGGGAAGTAGTCGCTGATCAGCGAGTACGCGGGGGGGCTGCACCCCGCCTCGCCGATCCCGACCGCGATCCGGGCCAGCAGGAAGTGCAGGTAGGTCCGCGCGAGCCCGGTGAGGGCCGTGAAGAGACTCCACACGAAGATCGCCAGTGAAATCACCCGCACCCGGCTGTGCCGGTCGGCGTAGCGGGCGATCGGGATGCCGAGGGTGGCGTAGAGGAGCGCGAAGGCGAGCCCCGTGAGCACCCCGAGCTGGGCGTCGCTGAAGCCGAACTCGGCGCGGATCGGCTCCACCAGGATCGTCATGATCTGACGGTCGACGAAGTTCACCACGTAGACCGTGAAGAGCAGCCCCAGCACGTAGCGCCGGTAGCCCTCGCTCAGGGAGAACGCGGGGCCCTCGGGGCTGCGGGGCGCGGCGGGCGGGGGCACGTCGCGACGATACCAGCTCGCTCCGTCACCGAGGCGTCACGAAGCCCGGGCGTCGCTGCGGTATGGTGGCCGCGAAGGAGACCCCGTGGACTCGCGACCGAACCTGCTCCCCGTGCCCTGGATCCGCTGGCAACGCTTTCGCATCGACGGCGTGGTCCGAGAGGCCGGTGTCGACCGCCCGCTCCCCGGGCTCCTGGTGCGCGCCTTCGACAAGGACCTGTTGAGGGACGACTACCTCGGTGAATGCGAAACCGACGCCGAGGGCCGCTTCACGATCCACTTCACCGACGCCGACTTCAAAGACCTGATAGAGTCGCAGCCCGACCTCTACCTCTGCCTCTTCGAGCCCGGTGCGACCCGCCCGATCCTCGACACCGCGGTGCGGGACAACGCCACCCCCAGCGAGTTCTTCGAGGTCGAGGTGCCGCCGCAGCAGATTCCCGCCTCGCTTCGCCGCTAGCGACGTCTGCGACCGTCCGGACGCCAGGTCGATGGGCTCGGCGTCGCGCACCTCGTCCCGGGATCGTCACCCCGTCGTCGCCGGCGTGACGCCGACGGGTGTGATGCTCTTCGCCGGCGCGTCGGTCTCCCTCCCCAGAGCCGGCGGCCTCGTGGCGCCACGCGGCACGGCGCCGCGACCGCCACGATCCGCACGCGGAACCGGGAGCCGCCCCCCACTCCGGCGGCTCCCGGATTCCACCCTCGGGCGCAACGCGTCTCAGGACAGGAGACGGTGCGCGCCCGGGCGACCCCCGGGCGAGGTCCGTCACCCCCGGGCTCCGAGGGCTCGCGACCGCCCGAGCGGCGCGCCCCCCCAAGAATTTTCGGCTCGGGCCTCGACACGGGTCGGCTGGGAACCAGAACTCCCGAGAAGGAGAAGGTCCGATGGTTCAGCGCTGCGCGCAGTGTCGACGCCCCGCCTCCGACCCCGCCGTCATCGGCTGGCAGCTCGTCTGTTCGCGTTGCTTTACCCGCGTACTCTGGACGGGGTTCCGCCGCGCGTAGCGCCGCGTTCGCGGCGCGCGGCACCCCCGCGCCGCTGCCGGGGTTCCCCGCCTAGCCGCCCCTCCCCCCGTGGGTCACCCTGCCCGGATGCTCCAGGCCCTCTGGCGCGCGGTCGACGCGACGCTCCTCGACCTCGGCCGCCAGATGCGCTGGTCCTATCTCCCGCCGCTGCTCGTCTACCTGGCGGCCGGGATCTCCGGCCTCACCGGAATCGTCGGCACCTTCTTCATCAAGGAGTCGCTCGGGCTCTCGGCGGCCTTCCTCGCCGGGCTGGGCTTCTGGGCCGGCTTGCCCTGGGCGATGAAGATGCCCCTCGGCCACCTGGTGGATCTGATCTGGCGCTTCAAGGCATGGCTGGTCGTGGTGGGGGCTGGCCTGATCGCACTCTCGGTGACGATCATGTACGCGCTGATCGCCCACACCGAGGCCATGGCCCGGGTCGCCGCCGTCGAGGCCTGGTTCGTCGCGAGCGCGTTGCTCGCGCCCACGGGCTACGTGGTCCAGGACGTCGTGGCCGATGCGATGACCGTCGAGGCCGTGCCCACCGTCGATCCGCGCGGGGTTCCCTACAGCGACGCCGCGGTGAAGGTCATGCACACCACGATGCAGACCCTGGGGCGGATCGCCATCCTCAGCGGCCTGATCGCCGTCGCCGCCCTGAACATCGGCCTCTTCTCCGGTGTCGAGGCGATGAGCCAGGCAGAGCGCCGCGAGATCTATGCCCGGGTCTATCTCTACGCCCTCGCGATCCCGGCGATCTCGGTGCTCGGGGTCGCCCTCGGCGGCCTCGGGCTGCGCCGTCGCGCGGGTGCGTTGCGCCGGGCGGGGGTCGACGCCGACGAGATCCGCCGGCTGCTCTTCCAACCCGGAGAACCCACCCGCGCCAATTGGTGGATCCTCGGCGGCAGCCTCGCCTTCGCGGTCTTCACGCTGAGCGTCGGGCTCGCACAGGTCCCCTTCGCCCAGGAGATCGTCTGGGTGGGCTCGCTCGGCATCATCGGGTTCTTGATGCACCGGCTCCTGCGCGAGCTCGATCCCGCCGCGCGGCGCGCCTTGCTCGGTACCGCGGCGATCCTCTTCGTGTTCCGCGCGGTGCCGCTCCCGGGGCCGGGGCTCGTGTGGTTCGAGATCGACGTCCTGGGCTTCGACCCCCAGTTTCTGGCGGTGCTGACCCTGATCACCTCGTGTCTCGCGCTCGCGGGAATGGTGGTGTTGCGACCCGTGATCGCCACGCGCTCGATCGCCTACGTGGTATTGCTGCTCACCGTGGCCGGGGGCGTGCTCTCGCTCCCCAACATCGGGCTCTACTACGGGGTACACGAGTGGACGGCGCGCTGGACCGGGGGCGTGGTCGACGCGCGCTTCATCGCCATTCTCGACGCCGCCATCGAGTCGCCACTCGCGCAGATCGCGATGATTCCGATGCTGGCGTGGATCGCCAAGAACGCCCCCGCCGACCTCAAGGCCACCTTCTTCGCGGTGATGGCCTCGTTCACGAACCTCGCCCTCTCGACGGCGAGCCTGGGGACGAAGTATCTGAACGGGCTCTTTCTCGTGACCCGCGAGGTGCGCGACCGCGAGAGCGGCGTCGTCGACGTGCCCGCCGACTACGGCGAGCTCGGGATGCTGCTGCTCACCGTCGCGGCGATCGCCGTGGTGACGCCGCTCCTCGCGATCGCCCTCGTCCAGCGCTCGCGCTTTCGCACCACCCAGTAGCCGCTACGGCGTGCGCTGGAGGAAGGCCTGGAGCATCGCCACCAGCGTGGCCGGGGCGTCCTCCTGACAGAAGTGGCCGACCCCGGCGAGGGGCACCACGGGCGCGTCGGGCCAGATCATCCGGAAGGCGTCCATCGCCAGCTCGGGGCTGATCGCGCGGTCTTCGAGCCCGTGGCTGTACATCGCGGGGATCGCGCCGAGGACGTCGAGCTTCCCGGCCACCTCCTCGACGTAGGGGGCGAAGCGGCCCTGGATCGCGTCGATCGGGAACTCGTAGGCGCCGATGCACGACTCCCGGGTGGGAAAGGGCGCGCTGTAGGCACGGATCCAGGTGCGGTCGACGTTCGCGGTGAAGCCGATCAGCTTCATCACCGAGAGCACCGTGCTCCCGAGCTCGCGGAGCACCGTCTCGGTGCGGCCGTTCTCGAGCCCGCCGCCGATCCACTGGAACCAGTCTGATGCCGCCATCTTCTCCGGGTCGAGGCCGTAGCCCGCGACCGTGTTGGCGAGAAAGAGCCGTTTTACCCGCTCCGGGTGACGGATCGCGAACTGACAGCCGATCGGGCCGCCCCAGTCCTGCAGGACCAGCGTGAGGTCGCGGAGGTCCAGGTGTTCGACCAGCGCAGTGAAGTTCTCGACGTGGGTCTGGAGCGTGTAGACCCGGTCTTGCGGGGTCTCGCTCTTTCCAAAGCCCATGTGGTCCGGGACGATCACCCGATGGGTCTCCGCCAGCGGCGGAATCATGTGACGGTAGAGATAGCCCCAGGTGGGCTCGCCGTGGAGACACACGATCGGGTCGCCGCGGCCTTCGTCGACGTAGTGCATGCGAAAGCCCGGCGCGTCGCAGAAGTGGGGGGCGAAGGGCCAGGTACCGTCGAAGGTCTCGTTCGCGGGGATCATCGACACTCTCCTCCGGGCGCGCCTCCACGCTACCGCAGTCGAGGGCAGGGCGGCGAAGCGCACCGGGCGTCGGTAGGCTGCGTCGCATGGAGCTCGTTCGCGCCGCCACCTACGACCGCCGCATCCCCACCGCCGCCGAGCGTGTCTGGGAGAACGTGCGCGACTGGGAGCACCTGCCCTGGCTCCATCGCTCGAGCTTCTCGTCGATCGCGCTCCTCGACGAAGGCGCGTGGGGCTGGGCCGCGCGCATCGGCCTGCAGCCCGGGGAGGACGGCGCCCGGGGCGGCGAGATCGTGGTCGAGCTCCGCATCGACGCCACCGCGTCGCGCTACGTCGCCCGCACCGTGGAGGGCGCGCTCCAGGGCGCCGAGGTGTGGACCGAGGTGCGCGAGCGCTCCCCGTCGGCGACCGATGTCGCGGTCGAGTTTCTGGTGCCGCAGACCGACCCGGCCGTGGTGTCGCAGATGGGCGCAGGTTATCTCGCGCTCTACCGCCAACTGTGGGACGAAGACGAGTCGATGATGGTGCGTCGGGCCGCCGAGCTCGGCGCCCTCGGCTCCACGCCTCCCCAGCAGGAACGGCTGCGCCTCGGCACCCCCGAGGCCCTGCGCCAACGCGACGCCCCGGTGGTCACCTGGCGGGGCCGGCCCTTCCGCATCCGCGAGCACGAAGGCACCTGGATTGCCCACGCCGCGCGCTGCCCCCACCTCTTCGGCCCCCTCGACCGCGCACCCATCGAAGACGGCTGCGTCGTGTGCCCGTGGCACGGCTACCGCTTCGACCTCCGCACCGGCCAGGCGGCGGAGGGCCGCCCCTACCGTCTCCCATCGGCCCCGCGTGTCCGCACGGGCGAAGACGGTGCGTTGTGGCTCGAGCCCGCGGGATCGCGTCGCCTCACTCGGTGCGCTCCGGGGGACGCGGGTCGCCGACGTTGATCATCGCGACGCCGATGGCGGTGACGGCGATGCCCGCGAGCTGGAGTGGGGTGAGCCGCTGGTCGAAGAGCAGGTAGCCCTGGGCCGCGGTGACCGGGGGCACCCGGTAGAAGAGGCTCGAGACGGTCGACGCGGCGCCGCGACGGATCAGCACCCCCGACACCGCGAGGTGTCCCCACATCCGCGGCTCCCGCGGGAGGGGCCGCCCCGCGACGCGGACGAAGACACCGAGGAGTAGCGCCACGATCCCGAAGCGGATCGCCGTGAAGGTCATCGGGTCGGCGTGGGGAAGACCGAAACGCGCGCCCACGTACCCGGTCGACCACAGAAAGACGAAGAGCGCGGGAGCGAGACGAATCAGGGCCCCGGCCTCGGCCGGGGGGCTCGACGCGGGCCGCTCACGCCACCGGACCCTCGCCCCGGTGGAGGAAGAGCGAGGCGTCGAACTGGCTGGCTTCCCGCGCTGCGACGGCGGAGAGGGTGTTGACGGTGAGCTTCGCCGCGGTGACGGCGCGCGGCGATTTCGCCAGGAGCTCCCGGGCGAGCTCGTGGGCCGCGTCGAGGAGGGCGTCCGGCTCGACGATGCGGTGGATCGTGCCCCAGTCGTAGAGCTCCTGGGCGTCGTGCCGGCTGCAGGTGAGGATGATGCGTTTCGCGCGCGCTGTGCCGACCATGCCAAAGAGCCGCGCCGACGAGCCCAGGCTGAGCGGCACGCCGAGGTCGACCTCGGGGAACCAGTAGCGCGCCCCCGGCACCGCCAGGTGGAAGTCACAGGCGAGGGCGAGCCCCCAGCCCCCGCCCACCGCGGGTCCGTTCACTGCTGCGATGGTGGGCTGTTCGAGGTGCTCGAGCATGCTGAAGGTGCGCGCGATCACCCGGATCCGCCGGGCGCGCGCCTCGGCAAAGAGACGACGTCGCTCGACGGGGTCGGCGACGTCGCGAAAGACGGAGAGGTCGGCCCCGGCGCAGAAGCTCGGACCGGCGCCCGTGATCACCAGCGCCCGCACTCCGGCGTCGTCACGGATCTCGCCGAGGAGGGTCTCGAACTCGGCGAGCATCTCCTCGTTGATCGGGTTGCGTTTTTCGGGGCGGTTGAGCGTGAGGGTGGCGATGCGGTCGCTGCGCTCGAGGGCGAAGTGGTCGTACATGGACATCTCCTCGGAAGAAAGGGGGAGCGGGAGGGGCGTCTCAGCCGCGCGAACCACGGTCGCGGATCCCGACGAAGCCGTCGCGTCGTGGCGCGCCGCGGTGACGGTCGATCACAACGAGCAGGTCGGGGGGATCGCGCAGCGATCGAGACCCCAACGTCCGTCCGGGGCGTTGAAGACGTGGCTGATCCCCGCCACCTGCACCTCGAACTCGCTGCCCGGGAGGAGCCCCGCGTGGGTTCCGACCGCGTTCCCGTTCACGTGTGCCCACCCCGCGGCGACCGAGCGGGGTAGGGTAGGCCAAGGCGCCTGCGAGCGCGGGCGTCTCCCGCGTCGGCCGGGGTGTCGGAAGTGACCTACGTTCGGAGCGATCTGGCGGACCCCGACGTCCCGGGAGCCGCAGGGAGGGCAGCGAGATGAGCGCGAGCGCACCCGACGACCACCTCGACGCCCTGGTGGTGGGCGGTGGCTTCTCCGGCGTCTACCTCCTCGACCGGCTCCGCGAGGAGGGGTTCGACGTGAAGCTCGTCGAGGCCGGGAGCGGGCTCGGTGGGATCTGGCACTGGAACTGCTACCCGGGGGCCCGGGTCGACTCGCCGTGCTGGATCTACCAGTACTCCCGCGAGGAGCTCTGGCAGGGCTGGGACTGGAGCGAGGTCTATCCCGACTACCGGGAGATGCGCGCCTACTTCGAGCACGTCGACGCCAAACGCGACCTCTCGCGCGATTGCATCTTCCACACGCGCGTGGTGGGCGCCGAGTTCGACGAGGCCACGCGCCGCTGGCAGGTGCACACCCGGGGCCCCGACGGCGAGGGAACGATCCGCCCCCGCTTCTTTCTGATGTGTGCCGGCTTCGCCGCCAAGGTTCACATCCCGAAGATCGACGGGCTCGACGGGTTCGCCGGGCCCTGTCATCACACGGGGCTCTGGCCCCAGGACGGCGTCGACCTGGTCGGCAAACGCGTCGGCGTGCTCGGCACGGGGGCGAGCGGTGTCCAGGTCGCCCAGGAGGCGGCGCGGGTCGCATCGCACCTCACCGTCTTCCAGCGCACGCCGAATCTCTGTCTGCCCATGCAGCAGCGCAGCCTCGACGCCGAGGCCAACGCGGCGATCCGCCGAGACTGTCCCGATCTCTTCCGGGCGCGGCTCGAGTCCTTCGGGGGGCTCGAGTACGACCTCGATCCCAAGTGTGCCCTCGACGCCACCGAGGACGAGCGTCGCGCCCACTTCGAGTCGCTCTGGGAGCTCGGCGGCTTCAAGTACTGGATCGGCAACTACGACGACATGCTCCGCGACGAACGGGCCAACCGTTTCGCCTACGACTTCTGGCGCGACAAGGTGCGTCAGCGCATCGACGATCCCGCGTTGGCCGAGAAGCTCGCCCCCGCCGAGCCCCTCCACCCCTTCGGTTGCAAGCGACCCTCCCTCGAGCAGTGGTACTACGAGATCTTCAACGAGGACCACGTCGAGCTGGTCGACCTGCGCGAGACGCCGATCGAGCGCGCGACACCCAACGGGCTCGTGTGCGATGGGCACGAGCACGCCCTCGACGTCCTGGTGCTGGCCACGGGCTTCGACGCGGTGACCGGCGGTCTCACCGGGATCGACATCCGCGGTCTCGACGGCACGACCCTCCACGAGAAATGGGCCGACGGGGTGCGGACCTACCAGGGTCTCGCGAACGCGGGTTACCCGAACCTCCTCGTGAGCTACGGACCCCAGGCGCCCACCGGCTTCTGCAACGGACCGACCAGCGCCGAGGCCCAGGGCGACCACATCGTCGAGTGCCTGCGCTACCTGCGCGACAAGGGGCTCACGCGGATCGAAGCGACCCCCGAGTCCGAGGCGGCGTGGCGTCGGGAGTGTCTCGAGCTGGTGGAGCCCACCCTCTTTCCCAAGGCGGACTCGTGGTACATGGGCGCCAACATCCCGGGCAAGAAGCGCGAGATCCTGATGTACCCCGGCGGACTCCCGCTCTACCGCGAGCACCTGGCCGCGAGCGTCGCCAGGGGCTTCTCGGACTACGAGCTCAGCTAGCGGCGCCGCCGCGACGGCCACGGCCGACGAGGGCCAAGGCGGCGAGGGCGGCGGCGACGACCCCGGCACCCCCGGGCTCCGGCGCGAGGAACGAGACGTCGTCCACCACGACGTCGCCGCTCCCACCGGAATTGTCGATCTCGATCCGGTCGATCAGCGGGCCGGGCGGAAGGTTGTTCACGCCGACCTGTTGGAAGCCCTCGACACCCGGATTGCTCGTCAGGATCACCACCTCGTCGGTGTTGATCACCCGCACGACGCTCGGACCGGCACCCGCGGTGTTGCTGAAAAAGAGCTCGATCTCCGCGGCCGGGTCTCGAAGAGGATCGTCGCGGTGGTGCTCGGCGGGATGTGCCAGGAGCGTGCCCCGCTGTGGTAGTACGCGCCGACTCCGACCGTCATCACCTGCCCGTCCTGGAACGATGCGGTCCGCGGCGCAACCCCGATCGAGAAGTCGCCGGCCGGCGCGCCGGGAAAGAGGGCTTCGTCGCCACAGAGGGGGATCGCGAACGACTCGAAGCTGGTGCAGGTGGTCGACTGGGCGGCGGCGAGGCCCGGGGCGAGCGCGAGCGCGCCGAGGGCGGCGATGGCGACGACGACTCGGCTACGCACTGTACACGGTCGCCGTGGCGAGGATGACGTGCTTCTCGCATCCGTTGCGGCGGTCGAGGTTCGCGCGCTGGTAGTCGGGGTGGTTGATCATCTCGAGGAAGGCCGCGCGGTTCGGGTAGTGCACCAGCAGCGCGCGGTCCCACTCGACGTCGCCTCCCTCGTGGAGGGCGGTGTGCTGCACCTTGCCGGTCCAGTGGACGCCACCGCCCACCGCCTCGACCAGCTTCGCGGCGACGGCGAGATAGCGTTTGTAGGCGTCGCGACCGCTGCCGTTGCCGTCGAGGGAGGCCTCGCGGAACTTGATGAGGTTGAGCATCGTCACCGGCCCCTCGTCCGGAAAGCTCTGGAGGGCCTCGAAATCGAAGGCGTCCATCTCCACGTGCGCTCCCCCTGTACCGGTAGGCGACCGCGACGCGACCGCACGCCGCTACGCTACCACGTCGCCCGCGCGCCAACGGGAGCGGTCGGGCTGGGCGCCGGACGCCGATGGGCCGGCGCCGGTCGAGGGGGAAGATCGTGGAGACACGCGAAGGCCAACTGCACTCCGCCCGGATCCTGGTGACGATCGTCTCGCTCGTCTACGGCGTGCTCCCGCTCCTCGCCGACCTGAGCCCGACCCACGTGCTGCATCCGGACTGGCCGCCCCACGCGCGCTTCCACACGGTCTGGCTCCTCGCCACCAACACCTCGGTCGCCGGGTGCGCGCTCTGGCTCCTGTGGAGGAGTCGTCTCGCGCTGGGGTTGCGGGTGCGTCTCTCCGGGGCCCTGGGGGTCTGTGTGCTCGGCGGCTTCTGCGTCGCGGCGCTCACGACGCGTCTCTACGGCGGCGCCCTCTCCGACCCCGAAGGCGGAGTGCCCACGCTCTTCGGTCTCGACGTGAATCTCCTCGTCTTCGCGCCGACCCTCGGCCTGGTCGTCTTCGCGCTGTGGCGCAGCGCGGGACGAGAGACCGTCTAACACGGCGATCCGCTCGTCCGACGCGGGCGCTCGACGGGCCGAGAGCGGGATGAAAAGTCGCCCCGGCCCGCATAGAGTCCGGGCCGGAGGCCTCATGAGCACATCCGATCCCCAGCGCGTTCCCGTCGTCGTCGGCGTCGGCCAGGTGACCGAGAAGGAGGCGATCGTCGACGCGATCGGTCTCGCCGAGGAGGCCGCGCGCCGCGCCTTCGGGGGCACCGACGCCCTGCGCGCGAGCATCGATCGGGTCACCCTGGTGGCGATCTCCTTCTCCCACAGCGTGCCCGACGCACCCCGGGTCCTCGCCGAACGGTTGGGGCTCGAGCAGGCCACCGCCGAGCACTCGAGCCACGGGGGCAACATCCCCCAGCTCCTGGTGAACCGGGCCGCCGAGGACATCGCCGCCGGGACGATCCGCGGCGCGCTCATCGCGGGAGCCGAGGCCACCCGCTCGATGCGCGCCGCCAATCCCGAGGTGAACTTCATGAAGGTCGCCGCGGACAACATCGAGATCGAGGCGAGCGGCACGACGATCGGCCCGACGGTCACGGGGATCATGGGCGAGGCCGAGCAGCGCGCGAAGCTCACCCTGCCGGTGGTGGTCTATCCGATGTTCGAGAGCGTGCTCGCGAAGCGCGCCGGGCGCAGCCACAGCGAGCAGCGCGCCGCGATCGCACCGCTCATGGCCCGCTTTACCCAGGTGGCCTCGCGCAACCCCTACGCGTGGTTCACCAAGGCCCAGAGCGCGGCGGAGATCGCCGAGGTCAACGATCGCAACCGGTTGATCTCCGAGCCCTACACCCGCTCGATGAACAGCTTCCCCAACGTCGACCAGGGAGCGGCGCTCCTCGTCACGAGTCTGGCCGCCGCCACCGAGGCGGGGCTCGCCGACCAGTGCGTGTTTCCCTGGGGCGGCGCCGAGGCGGGGGAGCTGCAGCCCGCCCAACGGCCCGACCTCGGCGCGTCCCCCGCGATGCAGACCGCGGCACGCGGGGCGTTGGAGGGCGCCGATCTCGGCGCCGACGACGTCGCACACATCGATTTCTATTCGTGCTTTCCGGTGGCCGTCGAAGTGGCGGCCGCGGGGCTCGGGATCGACCCGGCGGGCGACCGCGACCTCACCGTCACCGGTGGGCTCCCCTACTTCGGGGGGCCCGGCAACAACTACAGCACCCACGCGATCGCCTCGATGGTGGAGCGCATCCGCGAGAGCGGCGAGCGCGGACTCGTGACCGCCAACGGCGGCTTCATGTCGAAGCACGCGGCGGGGGTCTACGGCGCCACGCCCCCGCCGACGGGTTTCCGACGTGTCGACACCACCGACGCGCAGCGCGCGATCGACGCGTCCGCCCTTCGGGTCGCGAACGAGGCCGAGGGCCCCGCGACGGTGGACGCGGCGACGGTGACCTACGGACGCGGGGGCACGGTGTCCGGGGCGCCGATCATCG
>JANQRO010000146.1 GCA_028284525.1 Myxococcota bacterium
CGGGCGGGTGCGACGGGCGGACTACTGGGTCGAGGCGCGAGGACGGGCCGCGCCGCGGGGCCGCGCGGCGCGCCGCGGGGTCCCCACGCTCGCCGTCTCGCTGCCCTGCTCGCTGGAGGGCGGGCCGCCCATCGCGTCGGCCCTGGTAGCGGGCCGAAGGGGCTTCTTTTGGATGGTCGCGCGCGGTGACCGCGCGCTGCTGCAGTGGTTTCGCGACCCGCCCGGCGCCGGAGCGGGTCCGCCACCCCGTGCGCTGCAGCGCCAGATGGACGAGGCGCTCGCGGAAGTACGCTCGGCTCCGGCGCTCGGCGACGACGCCGCGACGGCGTGGCTCGCGGATCTCCCGGCCCCCGATCGCGCCCCGCTCCAGTGTCGGGACGCCACGTCGTATCGGGTGGAGGAGCCGATCGGCGACGGGTGGCTCCGCGTGGGCGACGCCGCGGCGGCGAGCGATCCGCTCTCCGGCCAGGGGGTGTGGAGCGCCCTGGCGATGGCGCGGGCGGCGGTGGCCTGCGCCCGGACCCAGCTCGAGCGCCCGCGCCACGCGCCCGAGGCGAAAGCCTTCTACCGCGGGCGGGTGGCGTCGATCCACCAGCGCGACCAGGCCAAGAGCCGCGGCTTCTACGCGGAGGAGACGCGTTGGCCCGACACGCCGTTCTGGTCGCGGAGATCGCGCCCCCCCGGCACCGAGCCCGAGTCCCGGCGGCGCGAGCCTGCGGTGGAGGTGCGCCCGGTACTTCGCGACGGGCTGATCGAGCCCCAGCCGGTTTTGGTGAGCGCGGCGCACCCCGAGGGTGTGTGGCACCTCGGCGGGGTCCCGGTCGTGGAGCTGCTCCAAGCGGGCGCGGCGTCGCCGGAGCTCCTCGCGCTGCGCTTCTCGGTGGAGCCCGAAGCGATCGAACGCGTCCGCGCGTGGGTGCGCGCGGTCGCGCCCTCCCTGACCTCCGAACCCCGCGAGTCCGGCGCGCGGACACCACGAGAGAAAGCGGGCGAGGCGATTGGCGCCGCCACACCCGATCCCGCACCCTGAGACCCTACCCGCCACGGGAAGTCGCGAGGAGGCCATGAGAAGCACCGCCGCTGTCGTCGCCATGGGTTGGTTCGTCTTCGGGCTGCTCGGCGCCCCCCCGATCGCGGTGGCCGAGGACGAGGTCGACGCGCGCGCCGTCCTGGAGCGGCGCTGCGCCACGTGTCACCAGCAGCTCAACTCCGGTTCGCTGAGCCGGATCGGCGAGATGCGCAAGACGCCCGAGGGATGGGACCGATCGATCCAGCGCATGCAGCTCTGGCACGGCATCGAGGTGAGCGACGCCGAACGCGCGGCCCTGGTGAAGCTGCTCTCGGACACGCGGGGCCTCGCCCCCGCCGAGGCGGCGCCCTATCGCTACGGGATGGAGATGCGCCCCGACGTGGTGGAGCGGGGCGAGGACCCGACTCTCGCCGTGCTCTGCGCGCGGTGTCACAGCGTCGCGCACTTCGCGCTCCAGCGGCGCAGCCGTGACGAGTGGCTGCGGCTGGCGCATACCCACGCCGGACAGTGGCCCACCCTCGAATACCAGGACAAGGCCCGCGACCGCGAGTGGTGGCGCCTCGCTTCCGAAGAGGCCCCCGACTGGCTGGTCGAGCGCTTCCCCCTGGAGAGCGCGGCGTGGACCGCGTGGCAGCGTCAAGCGCGCTGGTCGCCCGCCGGCGAGTGGCGGGTCCACGGGACCCGGCCGGGGGCAAGCGATTTTGCGGGGACGATGCGTGTCATCGGTGACGGACGCGATCGCTATCGCACCGAGTTCGACGTCCTCGACGCCGAGCGTGAGGCGGTGAACGGCGCGGGCAGCGCGCTTCTCTACACCGGATTCGAGTGGCGGGGCCGCGCCGACTGGGGCGCGCAGAGCGTGCGTCAGGTCTTTGCACTGGGCGACGACGGCAACGCCCTCGAGGGGCGTTGGTTCGTCGAGGGCAGCGACTCGCTGGGGGGCGAGTTCTCCGCGCGCCGGGTCGACGCGGCCCGTCCCCAGATCACCGCGGTCCTCCCCCGGGCGATCCGCGCCGGGGCGCGGGTGGCGCTGACGATCCACGGCGCGGGGCTTCCGCTCGAAGGCGCCATCGACCTCGGCGAAGGACTGCTCGTCACCGAGGTCCTCGAGCGCGATGCCGACCGGATCCACCTCGTGACCCAAGCCTCCGAAGGGCTGCGGGAAGGGCCCCGCGACCTCCGAGTGGGAGGGATCGGTGCCGACGCCGCGCTGATCGCGTACCGGACGATCGGCGCGCTCCGGGTGGAGCCGGCCTTCGGCCTCGCCCGGCTCGGGGGCGGTCCGATCGCCCCGGTCCCCGCCCAGTTCGAAGCGATCGCCCTGTTGGCGGGTCCCGACGGGGCGGCCGGCACCAGCGACGACATCGAAATCGGCCGGGTCGACGCGACGTGGAGCCTCGCGCCCTTCGACGCGTTGGCAGAGGAGATGGACGACGTCTCCTTTGTCGGCACCCTGGACGAGCGGGGGCGCTTTACTCCGGCGGAGGCGGGACCGAACCCGGCCCGACGCTTCCAGACCAACAACGCGGGGCGGCTGCGCGTCGTGGCGGCCCTCGGAGAAGACGGCCCGCAGGCGACGGCGGAGCTGGTCGTGACGGTGCAGCGATGGGTCGACCCGATCATTCGTTGAGCGTCGCCTCCGCCGACGCGGGGACGCTCCGGCTGCGTGCCCACGACCTGCACCGGGTGCAGGTGGGTGAACGTCAGCTGCTCTTCCACATCCCGAGCTCGGGTCTCTTCGAGCTCGACGCGGTCTCGGCGGGGGTCATCGGGGCCCTCGAAAGAGAGCCGGATCTGTCGCCGTCGGATCTGCCGGCGCAGCTCGGCGCCGGCCCGGAGGCGGTGGCGAGCGCCCTCGACGAGCTGGCGACGCTCGGGGTCGTCGAGCCTTCGGGGACCGAGCGAACCCCGCGGCCCGCCCCCGCGTGGCACGAGACGCCGCTCACCACCCTGGTGCTCAACGTCAACACCGGGTGCAACCTGAGCTGCAGCTACTGCTACAAGGAAGACCTGCAAATCCCGGCGCAGGGCGAGCGCCTCGACCTCGACACCGCCTGCCGCGGCGTCGACCAGCTCCTGCGCGAGTCCGGCCGGTCCACCCGTGTCCAGCTGGTGTTCTTCGGCGGCGAGCCCCTCACCAACCTCCCCTTGATCCGCGCCGTCGTCGACTACGCCGAGGAGGCGGGACCCGCGGCGGGGAAACAGGTCGACTTCTCCCTCACCACCAACGCGACCCTGCTCCGCGACGACACCATCGCGTTCCTCGACGCGCACCGCTTCGGCATCACGGTCAGCATGGACGGCCCGCGGTCGGTGCACGACCGCCACCGCAAGAGCGTCGGGGGCCGCGGCACCTACGACGTCGTGGTCGAGCGGGTGCGCACCCTCCTCGAGCGCTACCGCTCGCGCCCGGTGGGGGCCCGGGTCACGCTGGCGCACGGCTCGACCGATGTGGTGGCGATCCACCGCCACCTGCGCGACGAGCTCGGCTTCTTCGAGGTGGGTTTCGCCCCGGCCACGAGCCCCGACGACACGCGTTTCGCCCTCGACGCCGACGAGCTCGCGGCGGTGTTCGTCGGGATGAAAACGCTGGGGCAGCGCTACCGGGACGAGGCCCTCGAGAACCGCAACACCGGGTTTGCGAACCTCCACCAGTTGATGACCGATCTCGCCCTCGGGCACTCCCGAGCGCTCCCCTGTGGCGCCGGGGCCGGTCTCGTCGCCCTCGACCACGCGGGCGACTTCCACCTCTGTCATCGCTTCACCGGCTCCGAATTTCCGACCCTCGGCAACGTCGAGAGCGGCGTCGACCGAGACGCCCTCGCCGGCTTTCTCGGGCGCGCCGCCGACCCCGACCCGCGTGGCTGCTCGACCTGCAGGGTGCGCAACCTGTGCGCCGGCGGCTGCTACCACGAGTCGTACGCCCGCTACGGCGACCCCCTCCACCCGACCTGGCACTACTGCGACCTGCTGCGCGACTGGATCGACTTCGGCATCGGCATCTACGCGGAGATCAGCGCGGGCAACCCGCGCTTCTTCGCCGACCATCTCCAAGCCCGGAGGCCCTGGCTGTGAAACACCTGAAGCCCTTGAACCACAAGGCCCGCGCGATCGCCGAGGGCGACGCCGCGAGCGACGAGGTCGTGGCCCTCGAGGTCGTCGCGGGTTGCTCGACCACCCTCGACCCCGGCTGGGAAGTCGACCTCTTTGGCGGCGTGGCGAGCCTGTGCCAACCCATGGAGGCCGACCTCTACGGCTGCTCCGACCCGTGCTGGTGGCCGGCCCAGGTGCCGGACACGATGAGCACCTACCCCGACTGGAACGCCGATGCCGATTCGGCCCAGCGCGACTGGCGCAAGCTGGACGCGGTGTTCCCCAAGAAATGACGGGGGGACGGGGGACCGCGCTCGCGGTCGCAATCTCCATCGCCGTGGGCGGCGCGCTCGGCTGTGGTGTCGACACCGGGGACCGCGACTACCTCCTCGCACCGCACCGGCCGAACCTGCTCGCGGTGATCGACGCGCGGGACCGGGACATCGTGAAGATCCACGAGCTCGCGGGGGGGCCGCCCTCGACCGTGCTCGCGAGCGAGGACGGCGACACGGCCTACGTCGCCGTCGATCGCAACCGACGCGTCACCGGGGTCGACCTGGCGAGCGGCGAGGAGGTGTTCCGCGCGGAGCTCGGCGGGGGTGCAGAACGCGTCACGACTCCCGGCGCCATGGCGCTGCGACCGGGGACCGGAGAGCTCTTCGTCTTCGAGCACCCCGTCGACGTGCAGCTCGACCGCTACGTGGTGCAGGACACGCGGATCTCGGTCTACGACACCGCCGGCGGGCTCGAGACCGACGCGGCGCGGAGCTTTCCCGCCGCGCGACGCACGATGCTCTTGGCGTTCTCGCCCGACGGCAGCCGGCTCTACGCCTTCAGCTGGGACATCGTGGTCTACGATCCCGACAGCGGGGCCGAGCTCGAACGGATCGCCGTCACGAACTGGGATCGCGAGGGCTGGGGCGCGCCGGACTGGTTCGACACCTGGCCCGCCTTCGAGCTGAGCGACGTGTGGGTCGCGCCCTACGTGGCGATGCGCGGCGAGGTGCCGCGGCTCGGCGTGCTGCGTCTCGATCTGGCGAGCGGTGAGCTCGGGATCGTCGACGTCGAGGACGCCGGGACGCTGATCTTCAGCATGGCCCTCAATCCGGTACGGCGAAACGAGGCGATCGGCGCCTACACGACGTTGTCGAAGATCGATCTCGACACCGGCACCCTGATGAAGCGGATCGACCTCGACCACACCTACTACAACGTGCAGATCTCGAGCGACGGAGACGAGGTGTACGTCGGCGGGACGATGGACGACATCGCGGTCTACGGCACCGAGGATCTCGACCGACGCGCCCGGATCACGCTCCCGAGTGGCAACGACCAGGGCCTGGGCGCCCTGCGCATTCTCCGCCGCGCGCGACTGGAATGAGCGCGGGGCGCCGGGCGCCCGCGCCCGGCCCGCCGCCCGACGAGGCACCCGGTCCCGGCGCGAGCGCGTGGGTGCGAGAGTTGCTGCGCCCCCAGCGCGGGG
>JANQRO010000148.1 GCA_028284525.1 Myxococcota bacterium
ATGTCCAGCCAGACGTTGGTCATGACCGTCCACGAATCGATCTCGGAGAAGAAGGTGTTGGGGACGCCGCCCCCGCCTCCCCCGCCGCCGACCGGCGCGGTGTCGAAGCGGAAGTCGTACTCGCGACCGAAGATGCCCTCGAGCTCGAGACGCACCTTCCAGTGGGGCATCTCGTAGCCCCGCACGTCGGCCCGCAGCTCGTCGATGCCAAAGCCAAAGCCGAGCGCCCCGCCAAAGCCCGGCGAGGAGTCGGAGTCGCTGCCGTCGATGTCGAAGAGCGGGGTCGGCGGGTCGGTGGTGCCGAGCGAGATATCGCCGGTGCCCTTCGCCGAGGTGAAGGAGTTCATCAGGGCACCGGACACGTAGAGGTCGGCGGCTCGGGCCTGCGAAGAGACGAGCGCCGGCGCGAGGAAACACCCCACACAGGCTGCCCACATCACCATCCGCAATCCGCTTCGCGCCATGCTCTGTGCTCTCCGTGCTCCGGGCGTTCTGCGGCCCCGGGCCCCCAGGTGCGCTGCACCTTCCGAGGCCTCTCCTGTCGGTCTCTCCCTATCGAGCGCTTTCTTTCCGCGCTGTGTGATGGCCATCACCCTTTTGAAGGACGTTGCGTCCGTTGTAGAAGGACCATGAATTCGGACGACAACGCACCCGCGTGGCTTTTCTCCTTTGTGGACCTCGCGTTTCTGATGATCATCGCCATGACCCAGGTCGGCGGTGACCGCACGGGGATGGGGATCGAGCTGGGCGAGGTGATCGTCCCGAAGATCCAGGCGGGTGCGACCACCGACCTGCCGAGCAAGGCACCGGAACGCTGGCAGCTCCGGGTCTTCCCCCGAGACGCCGACGAGATGCCGGTGGCCGTCGAGGGTGAGGTCGTCGACGACCCGGGCCGGCCCTTCGAGCTCGCCCTGCCCTCGCAGAACGCCGCCGGCGACGAGACCTTCCGCGCCCGGCTCTCGATCGACGAGCTGCGCGAGCAGCTCGCCGCGCTCCACGCCACCGATTCCGAGAAGCCCCTTCTCGCGCCCCACGCCGACTCGCGCAGCCAGGACATGCTCGACGCGATCGGCGCCATGGAAGAACTCTGGCCGAGTCGGCGCCGCGCGACCGTCGCCCCGGTCTTCGCCCGCCAATGAGCGATTGGCGGATCCACCAGCGCTACGGCTACGGGGCGGGGCTCGTTCCCCTCACCCCGGAGCTGGTCGCTGCCCGCACGCCGGAGCCCAGCTTTGCAGCCGGTCTCCAGGCGCTGGCGGACGAGTTCCACGGCCAGGGCGTGGCGGGCAACGTGCGCTTCGTGGTCCGGGGCCTCCCGGCCGTGGCCTTCGTGCTGACCCTTCTCTTCGCCCTCCTCACGACGGTGACTCGAGAGCGAATCGATCAAACCGACATCGAGATCGTCGCGCTCGAGCCGGTGGTGCTGCCCGAGCCCGAGGTGATCGAGCCACCGCCGGAGCCCGAGATCGTCGAGCCGCCGCCCCCGCCGGTGCAGGTGGCCGAGGTGGAGCCACCGCCCCCGGCCCCGCCGGCCCCCAAGCTCCCGCCGCCGCCGCCCAAGCGGGTGATCGAGCCGCCCAAGCCCCCGCCGGCGCCGAAGGTGGCGCGGGTGGAGCCTCCCAAGCCCAAACCGCCGCCGCCGCCCAAACGGGTGGTGCGCAAGCCGGCGCCGCCCAAGGTGCGGATCGACCCGTTGCCGGTCCGGCCCGAACCCACACCCGCGCCGGTGGTGGCCCGGGTGGAGCGCGCCGAGCCCAAGC
>JANQRO010000149.1 GCA_028284525.1 Myxococcota bacterium
CCTTGGGCGGGGCTCGCCAACGACAGCGCGTCGAGGCGGGCGGTGGCATCGACGCGCAGTGGGTCTTCGGCGGCGGCGGGGACCCGGAGGTCCCGGAGCGCCAGCTCGACGCCGCCCAGGGCGACTCGATCGCCGCCCGCGAGGCCGACCTCGATGTTCCCACCGCGCACGAGGCCCGCGACCTCCACGTCGGAGGGGGCGCCGCCCACCGGCAGCGCGGCGCGAAGCGCGTCGGCGGACAGCGACGCTACCCGCACCGCGACGCTCTCGTCGGGCGTGTCGAACGCGATTGCTCCGGACCGGACACTGCCCACGAGCTCCCCCTGCTGCGGCGGTCCGTCGGCCGCGCCGCCGAGGGGCATCTCGAAGGATTCGAAGTCGATCTCGACCCGCTCGGCCGCGATCCGCTCGTCGGTCCCGCGCACCACGGCCACCAGGTCCTCGGCGTCGAGGGTGCCGACGAGACGCAGGTCGCCCGGGGCGCCGCCGTCTCCGAGGGCGGCCTCCACGTCGATGGCGCCGGAGCTCTTGACCGTCTCGACGCGGATCGGGAGCTCGAGCCCCAGCGCCTGGCTGAGGACAGGGATCCCGACCTGGGACCAGTCGATGCGCCCCGAGAAACCCGGCGGCACCGCCCCCACTTCGCCGTCGAGGTGGATGTGTCCGCCCGCGAGCTCGAGGCGGAGCTCCAGCGGAAATCGCTCACCGGGGTCGAGGGTGAGCCCCTGGGCGGAGAGCGCGATCGCGACGTCCAGCGGTGCGGCGTCGGTGATGAGGGTGAACTCCGCGCGCTCGATGTCGATCTCCTCGATCCGCACCCCGGGCGCCCCCGCCTCGTCCCGCGGCGGCGCGGCGGCATCGACTGGGGGCTCGGCGCCGGCGCCGATCTGCCGCTCCCCGATCGCGAGCTCCCGGTGCACGCGGACCTGGGGCTCGCGCAGCCCGAGGGCGCCGAGGGACACGCGGCCCTCGTCGAAGGCGAAGTCCGCCATGGTGAACTCCGCCAGGCGGAGCTCGACCTCGTCTTCTCCCTCGTAGGTGAGGGTGAGCTGCGCGTCGCCGAGATGAAAGCTGTCGAGGGCCAGGGGCCACGGTGCGGCGGGATCGGCCTGCTCCTCGGGCGGGGCCGCGGGCTTCGCCTCGGCGAGCACCAGCGGAGTGAGCGAGCCGTCGGCGGTGTGCTCGAGGGACACGTGGGGCGATGCGAGCTCGAAGCGGCGAAGATGGATCCGGCCGCGCAGCAGCGCGCCCCAGCGCAGCTCGGCGGCGAGCCGCCCCAGAGCGACCACCGGTTCGGCGATGGGGCCGCCGGCCTGGAGGGGGCCGCCGATGCGGAACCCGTCGACGGCCAGGCCGCCCCGGTGGAGCGCCAGGTCGACGTTGTCGACCTCGACCACCCGGCCGAGGGCGATCCCGCCGAAACGCTCGGCGGCGCGTTCGAGGGCAACGGGCAGGACGGCGCGGATTCCGAGCCCGACCAGCACGAGCGCGAGGCCCCAGCGGAGGCTGCGGCGCCGAACGAGGCGGCGGAGGAAGTGGAGCGGTCGCCACGCCATGCGGGGGCCTTTCGACGTCCGCGCCGGGCGCGAGGGCCACGACGCGGGGGATCGGACGAGGCGGCCGGGGGCCGCCGGATCGGAGGTCTAGCCGGGAACCAGCTCCCGCGCCGCTGCGACCTGGGCGTAGGGCGCCGAGAGCGCGGCCATGAAGGCGGCATGCACCTCGGCTGCCGGCACGGTGCGCTCTTCGAAGACGAGGTCGCGGGTGGCGCAGGCGTCGCTCGCGACGCTGCAGGAAAAGCCCAGGTCGAAGGCCGCCCGGGTGGTGGCATCGATGCACATGTGGCTCATCGCGCCGACGATCACGAGATCGTCCACGCCGTCGCTCCGGATCCGTTCGGCGAGGTCGGTCTCGCGGAACGAATTGGGAAAATGCTTCTGGACGAGCGACTCCCCCTCCCGTGGCGCGATCGATTCGTGGATCTCGACACCCGGGGTGTCCGGCACGAAGAAGGGAGCGCCCGGCTGGAGCGCCAGGTGCTGCACGAAGTACACGGGCCGGCCCGCGTCGCGGAAGGCGCCGAGCAGCCCGGCGGCGCTCTCCGCGGCGCGCTCCATCTCGACGAGCTCCATCGCACCGCCCCGGAAGTAGTCGTTCTGGATGTCTACGAGCACCAACCCCGTGGAGGTGGTGGACATGTGGGCACTCCTCGTCCTAGAGCCAGACCTTGTAGTGCGACCCGGCGTCGTGGAATCCGTTGCGGAGGTAGACGGGCTTGCCGACCGGGCTCGGCCCGTTCACCTGGAGCTCCCGACAGCCCCGGCGTCGCGCCTCGTCCGTCGCGGCGCCGAGCAGGTGCTTGGCCAGGCCCTGACCGCGCCGGCTCTCCGCAATCAGGAACTCCTCGATCATCGCGTAGGGCCCGCCAAAGCGCATGACGTACGAGATGCCCAGCGTCACGATGCCGACGATCTCACCCCCGTCGTCGGCGACGAGGATGGTGCCCTTCTCGCCGCCGAGCAGCTCCGTGTAGATCCGCCGGCCGTCGTCCCAATCGATGTTGGGGACCTCCGGATCGTCGGGGAAGGTCTTCAAGAGGGCGATCACGCCCTCGAGGTCGTCGGGCTTGGCGGCGCGGACGGTGGCCATCGCGGGAGTCTATCGGAGCGGGGCGTCGGCGGGACCACGCCCTCGCCGCGGGCGAGACGCCGCGGCGCGAGGCGTTCGTGGCGCGCGGGCCAGCGGTCTCGGGGCTAGCGCCCGCAGTCGACGCCGGGCGGCGCGTAGAGGACGGTGCCGTTGGGGCCCATCATGCAGGAGCCGGTCGGCTTGCGCGTCTCGGACTGGGGCTGCACCCGTCGCGGCCGAGGCGTCGGCGTGGGCGCCGGTGCGGCGTTGGCCGCCGCCGAGGCGGGTCCACACCGCTTGCCCCGCGGTGCGAAGACGACGGTGCCGTCGGCGGCATAGATGCACGCCGGGCCGCCCGAGGGGCCGCGCACCTCTTCCTCCTCGTCTTCGTCTTCCCAGCGCTTGCGGCGCTCCTCCTGGAGCTTCTCCTCGAGACGCTCGTTCTCGGCTTCGAGCGACTCGCGGTACCAGTCCTCGCCCGGGTTCTGCCGGTGGTAGCGGGCGCCGCCCCAGGACTTCGAGATCCCGCCGCGGGACGACGAACGCGACGTTCCCTGCGCAGAGGTCTCCGGGACCCAGACGAGCAGGAGAGCGCCGATGAAGAGGGAGACGAGGGTGCGCGACTTCATGCGCGGTTGCATCGGCCCGTCGCGCGATGGCTTAAGTGTCGGGGCGCACCAGGACCGGCAAGGGGTCGGCAACTCGCGAAGCGACGTCGCCTCTCGGATCCACCCCTGGGCGGCGAGCCCGCCCCGATTCGCGGGCGCGCCCGCGCCCGGCCCCCCGGCCTTCCGGAGCCGCGCGTCGCCGTCGTCCCGAGGGCCGTGGCGTGTGTTTCTGCCAGCTCCCATACACTAGTGTATTGACACGCGAGCCACCTGCTGTCAGGCTACCAGACACTGGTGTACGGAAGCTGGAGTGGCCACCCCAGGGAGACCCCGATGATTCGCGCCCGATGGCTGTCCACGACCCCAGTCGACGCCGCCGAGTTCGCGGACCTCGACGTCGCCGCACCGCCGCCATAGCGCTTGGGACCAAGCCAACAGGAGAGACACCATGCAAGCCAGACCCTTTGGACACTCCGCCCCGATCTGGACGCTTCTCTTCGCCACCCTCGCCTTGGGGATCACCCTCGGGGCTCACGGCGACCGGATCGAGAGGCTGCGCGCCGCGCTGCTACCGAGCGCCTGGGCGGCTCAGCACGAGGGGGCGCCCGCCCCCGACGCCATGCCGCGAGGGCGCACGCCCGCCGCGATCGTCGATGGCGTGTATCCGGCGACGTATTTCCCCAACACCGAGCGGCTCGGCGCCGACGAGATGCGGATCACGGCGCTCGGCACCGGGATGCCCAACCAGGCCAAGCGCGCGGCCTCCATCGCGTACTACGTGGAGCTCGGCAACGGAGACAAATTCATCTTCGATATCGGCCTGGGGTCGATGGTGAACCTGTTCGCCCTGCGGCCCGACTTCTCGAAGATCGACAAGGTCTTTGTCAGCCACCTCCACGTCGACCACGTCGGCGACTTCATGGGCCTCCACGTCGGGAGCTGGCTCTCGGGCCGTTACACACCGATCCACGTCTACGGCCCGTCGGGCTCGAGCCCGGAGCTCGGCACCAAGACCTTTATCGACGGCATGAAGATGGCCTTCCAGTGGGACATCCACAGCCGCACCGGGGCGCTGCCGGACGCGGGCGGACAGATCGAGGTGCACGAGTTCGACTTCCGTCAGGAGAACGAGGTCGTCTATCGAGAGAACGGTGTCACGATCCGCTCGTGGCCAGCGATCCACATCCTGGATGGCTCGGTCACCTACAGCCTCGAGTGGAACGGGCTCAAGTATGTGTTCGGCGGCGACACCTATCCCAACAAGTGGTACATGAAGTACGCCGTGGGTGCGGACGTCGCCTCCCACGAGTGCTTTCTGCCACCCAAGGCGCTGGCGGAGTACTTCGGGTGGGACCTCAATCAGGCCACCTTCGTGTCGACCCGCGTGCACACCGAGCCCCAGGCCTTTGCCAAGGTCATGGCCACGCTCAAGCCGCGGCTGGCGGTGGGCTACCACACGGTGCAATCGCCCGAGAACAACGCCGCGATCATGGACGAGGTCCGCAAGATCTACGACGGGCCGCTCGCCGTCGCCCGCGACCTGATGGTCATCAACGTCACCAAGGAGCAGATCGTGGTGCGGATGGCGGTTGTGGACGACTACGTGCTGCCCCCCGACGTGACCGAGGGCTACATCAAGGCGCCGCGCATCGCGCCGCAGAACTATCCGTCCAAGGAGACCATGGCCGGCAAGTGGGAAGGCTACACCCCGCCGCCCATGCCGAAGAAGGGCCAATAGCATTCCCTCAACCACTCGCGCGAAGCGCGGTCGACGGGTGGTCGGTCGGGCTCGCGCCGGAGGACTCGGATGAAGCGCTTTACCACTACGTTCGCTTGCGTCACGCTCGTCGGTCTCGTCGGGTGTGCAAAGACCGAAGTCACGGGTCGGCAAACCTACCAGCCGGCGCAATCGACGAGCTCGGGCGTCCAGCGGGCGACGATGCCCCGCCCCGACCGGATCCTCGTCTACGATTTCGCCGCGACACCCGGCGATCTGCCGTCCTGGTCGGCCCCGGCGCGGCGCTACACAGACGCGACCACCACGGTGTCGAGCGACGAGGTCGCCAAGGGCCGCGAACTGGGGGCCAAGGTCGCCGACGAACTCGTCGAGGAGATCCGGCAGATGGGGCTTCCCGCCACGCACGCGGCGGGAGAGACGCCACGCCCAGGCGACCTCATGCTCGTCGGCTATTTCGAGTCGATCGACGAGGGGAGCGCGGTGAAGCGCGTGGTGCTGGGATTTGGCTCGGGTGGCGCCGACCTGCAAACCAAGGTCGAGGGCTACCGGATGACCGCCCAGGGGCCCCGGGAGCTCGGGTCTCGAACCGTGGATGCGGGCGCGGGCAAATCGCCCGGGCTCGTGGTGCCGCTCGCCGTCGGCGTCGCCACGCACAATCCGGTCGGTCTCGTCGCGGGTACGGCCCTCCACGCCGCGGGCGAAGTCAGCGGAAAGACGACGATCGAGGGCAGCACCAACCGGACGTCGAAGAAGATCGGCGAAGAATTGCGCGGGATCTTCCAGCAGCAGGGGTGGATCTAGGCCGGCGTGGCGAGCTCGGGTCGAGGGCACCGCGCGTCTGTGCTGAAATGGCGCGAAACCGAGAGGTCGATCGCTCGCGATGCCCTTGCGAATCGGCGGAAAGTTTGGCCTGACGCAAGCCGTCATGGCGGTCCTCTTGCTGCTGCTGGTGGCCGTCGTCCACCGCTTGAGCCGCGACGTGCACGAGGAGGCGCAGCGTGTCGGTCGCAGCGAGGTGCCCTCTGCCCTCCTCGCGGCCGCGTTGATCGACGAGCTCGACGACCTGAACGCCAACGTCCTCGAATACGTCCACGGCGAGAGCGACGAGCGCCAGGACTTCGAGCACAACCGCGCCGAATTTGCCGGCTTCTACGAACGCCTCCAGTCGCTCGCGGGCGCCGACGGGGGCGCGGTCGCCGAGGTGGGTCGGCTCCTGGCGATCTACGAGCACGAAACGCGCACCCGGGTGTTCGAGCGTTTCGATCCGGGGCTCGAGACCTGGGCGGCGGAACGCGTCGCGACGCTCGAGCGCGATTTCGCCGAGCCGCTCGAGCAGTTGCTCGACCAGCGCAAGGCGCGGGCGCTCGGAGCCGGCTCCGCCGCGCGCACGGCGACGGGGGACGCGCCCAACTCGGCGCTCTACGTCGAGCTGATCGACGAAGCGGGCGACCTTCGTCGCACGCTCCACGAGTACCTTCGCGGGGGGCTCGCGGGTGCCCGGACGCGTTTCGATCGCGACAGCGACGCCTTCGAGCGCTTCGCCGCGACGCTGCGGGCGCGGGAACCGGAGACGCTCGCCCGCGTCGACGCGCTCTATTCGGGCCTGCGCGACGGGGGCCGCGAGGTCTTCGAGCGTTACGACGCCACCTCGAAGGGCGATGCGTTGGCGGCCATCGACGAGCTCGAGCACGGTATCTTCGCCGAGATCGAGACCCTCCTCGACGGCGTCGCCGCGGCTTCCCAGGCCGACGCCGACGCCGCGCTCCTCGCGCTGGGACGCATGGTCGACACCAACGAGCGGGTGTTGTGGGTGGCGCTCGGGCTGGTGCTGCTGCTGGCCACCGGAATCACCGTCTATGCCCAACACGCGATCGCGCGGCCGATCCAAGAGCTCCACGACCTGATGGCGCACCTGACGCGTGGCGACACGGACGTCGCGATCGCCCACACCGAGCGCGGCGACGAGATCGGCCATCTGGCGCGGGCCGTGCAGGTGTTCAAAGACAACACGATCGCCCTGCGGGAGAAGACGGCGGATCTCGAGGCGCTGCCCACCAAGCTCGGCAAGTACCTCTCGCCGCAGGTCTACAGCTCGATCTTCCGGGGTCAGAAACCAGTCGAGGTGCGCGCGGAGCGCAAGAAGCTCACGATCTTCTTCTCCGACGTCGTCGACTTCACCGAGACCACGAACGACCTCGAGCCCGAGGACATCGCCGCCCTGCTCAACCGCTTCCTCACCGAAATGTCGTCCATCGCGCTCGAGCACGGAGCGACCATCGACAAATACGTGGGCGACGCGATCTTGATCTTCTTCGGGGACCCGGAGAGTCGCGGCGTCCAAGAAGACGCCCGGGCCTGCGTACGGATGGCCGTCGCGATGCAGCGTCGCATGAAGCAGCTGCAAGCCGACTGGCGCGACGAGGGCTACGAGCGACCGCTCCGGGTGCGGATGGGGATCAACACGGGCTTTTGCGACGTCGGCAACTTCGGCAGTGCCGAGCGGATGGACTACACCATCATCGGAGGGGAGGTGAACCTCGCCGCTCGCCTCGAGGGGCTCGCCGAGCCCGGCGGGATCGTGCTCTCCCACGAAACCTGGGCGCTCACCAAGGACCTGGTGAAGGCAGAGCCCGGCGAAGCGATCCACGTGAAGGGCATCCGCCGCGAAGTCGTGCCCTACCGCGTGGTCGAGCGCTGGGACGATCTCGAGGCGGCGGGCCGCGTGCTGCGAACGAGCGCCGCGGGGCTCGAGCTCCGGGTCGACCTCGAGGCCTTCGACCCTCGCGAGGGGCGCCGGCACGCCGATCCACGGCGGGCGATTCGGGACCTCGAGGGCGCCATCCGGGTCCTCGAGGAGACCGCCCGCGGTGGGGCCGGCTCGCGGCCGGACGGCCGCGAGGAGGGCGCCTCCGGAGGGGACGCCTGAAGCGAAGGCACTCCGGTGTGCGGGCTGGCGTGTGGACGGGCGGAAGTGGTGGGACGTACTGGATTCGAACCAGTGACCTCTGCGGTGTGAACACAGCGCTCTAACCAACTGAGCTAACGTCCCGCGTCGCCGCGCGGCGGGGCCACACGGTGCCGCAGCCCCCGAAGCCTGTCGAGCACCGTCGCCGCCGCTCCGCACCGCGTTGCGGCGACGGCTGCGCGGCGCTTGCCAACGGGTTGCCTATCGCTGGAGCGATCTCGCGAAACTACGCGAGTTGTCACGGAAAACCCGAGCTTCTCGGTCAATCGGCGGGGCGGCATCGCCGAAGACTGGGTATGGGGGAAGACACCCCGGACAGCGGACCGCTCGCGTCGGAGCCGGGCGCGTGGGCGTGGGTGCGCAGCGTCGTCGCGTGGCGGCTCTTGCTGCTCTTTCTGCTGTGTGCGGTGGTGCCGACGACGGTCGTCGCGGTCGCGGGCTACCAGCAGCTGGCGGGTGCCTTGCGGGACGACGCCGACCGCACCCTCGAGCGCGCCGGCGAGTCGCTGCGCGCCGAACTCGTGGGCCGTCTCGACGCGCTCGTCGCCGAGCTCGACCGCCTCGACGACCGGCTCGCCATCCAGTCGGGACCCTGGCCTCGGTCGCTGTTGAACGATCTCTCCCAGTCGTTCTCGGAGGTGACCTACCGGGGCCAGCGCGAACGCCACGTGCTCCTGGGAGAGCGCGTCGAGGTCGCGGGTCTCGACGCCGAGGACGAGGCACAGCTCGACGCAGGGCGCGCGCTCCTGGTGCCGGTCCTCGACGAGACCGGTGACGCCTCGCTCTTGATCGCGCGCCGGGGGGAACACGGGCTGTGGACGGCGCGAGCCCGGCTGAACGGTGTCGTTCCCTCCTGGGACGAAGAGGCTCGCGCGGTGTCCACCGATTTCTGCGCCCTCGACGGCGCCGGCCGTGTGACCGGCTGCTCCTCGTCCCTCGCCCGCGGACTCGACCCGCGGGTCCTCGCGCCCCGGGGCGCGGAGACCGCTCGTCACTTCGCGCTCGCCGGCCCGGACGAAGCGCTCCTCGGCTATCGCCGCCCGGTCGGCCTCGCTCCGAAGTTCTTCGACCCCGAACACGCCGCGCCGTGGACAATCGCGGTGATGATCCCGGAGAGCGAGGTCTTTGCCCCGCTCCTGGCCTTCCGCAACACCTTCGGCCTGCTCGCCACCCTCACGATCCTCTTTGCGACGGTGCTGAGCGCGTTCCAGATCCGTCGCCAGCTGATCCCGTTGGAAGAGCTGCGCCGGGGGACGCGACGGCTAGCGGCCGGGGACTTCGGCTTCACCCTCGAGATCGAGAGCGGCGACGATTTCGAGGAGCTGGCCGACTCCTTCAACCGCATGACCCGCACGCTGCACACCCAGTTCGACTCGCTCCAGCGCATGGTGGAGATCGACCGTTCGATCCTCTCGGAGATCACGGCGACGCGGGTGCTCGAGACGATGGTGGAGCGGGTGGGTGAGCTCTATCCGAGCGACGTCGCCGTCGCGCTCTCGACCGAGAGCGGCGCGGTGCGAAGCACGACCCACAACCGGGTGGGCTCGGTGATCCGGGAGCACCACGGCGACCTCTCCGCCGCCGAGCTCGAGCGCTGGTTCCCCGGCGCCGAGCCCCGCGCGCTCTCCGCCGAAGCGGCGAACGACGACGGAGATCCGCCCTGGGCCACCCTCCTCGCCCCCCACCAGGCCAGCGTCTGGCGCGCCATCCCGCTGCGCTTCCACGCGGACCTGCTGGCCGTCCTGCTGCTCGGCAGCGAGATGGCGCCGAGTCGCGACCAGGAGCTCTTCGCGCGACAGCTCGCCGCCCAGTGCGCGGTGGCTCTCGCCAACGCCCGGACCCTCGAGCGCAACCGCGTGCTCGCCTACTACGACGGACTCACCGAGCTCCCGAACCGCCTCCTCTACCGCGAGCGGCTCAACCAGGCGTTGCGCCGGGCCCGACGACACCAACAACCGCTGGCCGTGGTCGTCCTCGACCTCGACGACTTCAAACGCATCAACGAGACCTTGGGTCACGACGCCGGCGATCGGGTGCTGCGTCGGGTGGCGGGACGGCTCCAGGACGAGGCCTCGCGACAGGGCTCCCTCCTCTCGGTGTCCCCCACCATCGCCCGCACCGGGGGAGACGAGTTCATGGTGCTCTACGAGGAGGTCGACGGAATCGGTGCGGCCGCGCGCGCCGCCGACCAGCTCCGCAGCTGTGTCGGGGAGGCCGCCGGGGGAGAAGGGCACGATGTCCTGCTGCGGGCGAGCGCCGGCATCGCGATGTTTCCCGAGGACGGCGAAGACCTCGAGACCCTGATCCGCAACGCCGACACCGCGCTCCACCACGCCAAGGAGCACGGGCGCGACCGCTACGAGTTCTTCACCCCCTCGATGAACGAGCGGGCCGCGAGCCGTCTGGAGATCGAGGCCGGCCTGCGCCGGGCCCTCGACCACAACCAGCTGCGCGTCTTCTACCAGCCGATCGTCGACGCGATGGACCGGGCGCCCGTCGGGATGGAGGCGCTGGTCCGCTGGCAACACCCGGAGCGCGGGCTGATCCAACCGGGGGAGTTCATCGAGATCGCCGAGTCGACCGGGCTGATCCTCCGGCTCGGCGAGGTCGTGATGCGCCAGGCCTGTGCCCAAGCGGCTCGTTTGCAGCGCGAGCTCGAGCTCCCGCTGCGCCTCGCGATCAACGCCTCGCCCCGCCAGCTCCACGGGAACGAGCTCGTCCCCACCGTGCTCGACGCGCTCCGCGAAGGCGGCCTCTCGCCGAGCTGTCTCACTCTCGAGATCACCGAGGGCATCCTCGCCGAAGCCAACCCCGAGCTGCTCGACCAGCTCGCGGCGCTGAAGCACGCCGGGGTGCAGATCGCCGTCGACGATTTCGGAACCGGCTACTCCTCCCTCGCCTATCTGAAGCGCTTCCCGGTCGACACGCTGAAGATCGACCAGAGCTTTACCGCCGGCATGCTCTCCCACCGCGAGGACCGGGCGATCGTGCAGTCGGTGATCTCGATGGCGCGGGGCCTCGGGCTCGGCACCGTGGTCGAGGGGGTGGAGCGCGAAGAGCAGCTCGCCCTGCTCCGCGAGCTCGGCTGCGACCGCACCCAGGGTCAGCTCTTCGCCGCCCCGATGCCCGCGGACGAGTTCGCGAAGTGGGTGCGCGAGCACCGCGACCAAGGCGTCTAGCGCACCCGAACCTGGAGGATCACCGTGAACGACGGGGCCGCGCCGGGGCTGCCCCCCGCCATCACCCCCTTGGGCCGGATCCACACGCGGTCGACCGCGGGGTCGTAGTCGGGGGGCGGCGGGCCCGGCGTGTAAGGGGCCCCGCCGCTCTCGAACTCGAGGTCGTCCCCGCCGTCGCCGAGGCCGAGGTAGGTGTAGGAGAGCCCGCTCGACGGCGAGCCCTGGAGAAAGCGGATCGGTCCGGTGCCGGGCCCCGCCAGGTCTCCGACGAAGAGCTCGGTATCGGGGGGAATCGGGTCGTCGAGCACCACGGTGTCGAGATCGATCGCCCCGGGCCCCTGGTTCGAGACCGTGATGCGGTACTCGGCCACCGCACCGGGGATCGCCAGCGGGTTGGCGCCGCCGCGTACCGGGTCGCTCAAGACCCGCATCGTCTTGAGCACGAGCAGATCGGGGATCCCGTTCTGGAGCCAGCACACGTCGTCGATGTGCCAGTAGTCCCAGGTGGCGCCGCTCCCCGCCGTCTGGCGAAAGCGCACGCGAAAGCCCGCGTGTCGCCCGGCGGCGGGGAGGGTGTAGACCCGGGGCAGGATCTCCCCGTCGAGCCCACCGCCCGCGAAGGTCTCGAGGACGACCCAGCTCCCGCCGTCGTCGAGGTACTCGACGACCAGGTCTTCGGCGGGGTCGGGGTCCTCGCTGAAGGCGTCGTCCCCGCGGCGGATCCACAGGCTCAAGTCGGAGAACGAGACGAGACTCGTGTCGACCGGGGCCGAGGTGACGCTCACCACACCGCCGTTCAGAAAGAGCGAGCGGGTGGGCGACGCGGCGGTCGCCGTGCCCGTGCCGGCGAAGCCACCGCTCGTCGCGATCGTCCAGTTGGCGCCGAGCCCGGATTCGAAATCGTCACAGCTCCCGACCGAAAGCGGCGGGGGCAGCGCGCGTTCGGTGACCACGACGTCGTCGATGTGCCAGTAGTCGAAGTCGGTGCCGCTGCCCCCCGTCTGGCGCACGCGGAGCGCCAGGGTCCCGTGGAGCGCGTCGCTCGGGAGATCGAAGACATCGGTGTGGATCTGCCCCGGCGTGCCGCCGCCGTTGTAGCTCGCGAGCACCCCCCAGCTCGCGTCGGCGCGGCGGTACTCGAGGACCAGGTCTTCGCCGCCGTCGGGATCTTCGCTGAACGCGTCGCTCCCGCGACGCACCCAGAGCGCGACGTCGGCGGCGGGGACCGCCGCGGCGATCGACGGACTCGTCGTGGTGACCGGGTTGCGGCGGGTGTAGAGACCGCGGGTCGGCGAGTTCGAGACCTGGGCTCCCGTCAGGATCCCCGATCGGGTGGCGTTGGTCGTGGTCCAGGGCGCGAGGGTGGCGCGCTCGAAGTCGTCGCGGAAGAGGGTGTCTCCTGGTGCCGCGCGGCCCGGTGGGGCCGGGGCGAGGGCGGCGGTCACCACTCCGAGGGCGAGCAGAAACGAGGGGAAGCACCGCATACCGCAGGCGTTTTCGGCTGTCTCGGGGGTTCCCTTGACGGCTCGTGCGATACGTGGGGATTTGGCCTCGCGCTCGACGCTCCCGGCGGAATCAGCGCGCGATCGCGGCCTTCACGAAGTCCTTGAAGAGCGGGTGCGGCTCGAAGGGGCTCGACTTGAACTCGGGGTGGAACTGGCAGCCGAGGAACCAGGGGTGGTCGGCGACCTCGATCACTTCCACGAGCTCGCCGTCCGGGGAGGTCCCCGCCAGGATCAGACCCGCGTCGGCCAGGGTCTCGCGCATGGCGGGGTTGAACTCGTAGCGGTGGCGGTGGCGTTCGGAGATCTCCTCGGTGCCGTAGGCCGCGTAGGCCAGGGTGCCGGGACGCAGGTGGCAGGGATAGGCGCCGAGGCGCATCGTGGCGCCCTTGTCGGTGATCTCGCGCTGGTCGGGCAGGAAGTCGATCACCGGCACGGCGGCTTCGGGGTCGACCTCGGTCGAGTTGGCACCCGTCATGCCGGCGACGTTGCGCGCGAACTCGATCGTCGCGAGCTGCATGCCGAAGCAGATGCCGAAGAAGGGCACGCGCTCCTCGCGGGCGTAGCGCACCGCGACGATCTTCCCCTCGGCGCCCCGGTGGCCGAAGCCGTGGGGCACCAGGATCCCGTCGGCCTCGCGCAGCGGCGTGGTGTCGGAGAGCTTCTCGGAGTCGATGTACTCGATCTCGACCCGCACGCCGTGGGCGATCCCCGCGTGGTGGAGCGCCTCGTTGAGGCTCTTGTACGACTCGGTCAGGTCGACGTACTTCCCGACCATCGCGATCCGCACCGAGCGCTCGGCGTTCTTGGTGGTCTCGACCACGCGGCGCCAGGGCTCCAGGTTGGGACGCCCCGTCCAGATGTTGAGGAGCCGGGTGATCTGCTCGTCCACTCCCTCCTCGTGGAGGATCAGCGGCACCTCGTAGATCGAGTCGACGTCCTTGGCGGTGATGACGGCACCCTCGTCGACGTTGCAGAAGAGGGCCACCTTCTCCTTCACCGACTGGGGCAGAAAGCGGTCGGTGCGGCACAGGATGACGTCCGGCGAGATCCCGACGGCGCGCAGCTCCTTGACCGAGTGCTGCACCGGCTTGGTCTTGAGCTCCCCGGCGGTCGCGACGTAGGGCACCAGGGCGATGTGGATGTAGCCCACGTTGTCGCGACCCACGTCGGCGCGGAACTGGCGGATCGCCTCGAGGAAGGGGAGCGACTCGATGTCACCGACGGTGCCGCCCACCTCGACGAAGAGCAGATCCACGCCGTCGGCGGCCTCGTGGATGCGTTCCTTGATCTGGTCGGTGACGTGAGGAATCACCTGCACGGTGCCGCCCAAGTACTCGCCGCGGCGTTCTTTGTTGAGCACCGTCTCGTAGACCTGGCCCGCCGTCACGTTGTTCGCCCGGCTCATCGTCGCGCGGGTGAAGCGTTCGTAGTGGCCCAGGTCGAGGTCGGTCTCGGCCCCGTCCTCGGTGACGTACACCTCTCCGTGTTGGAAGGGATTCATCGTGCCGGGGTCGACGTTCAGGTAGGGGTCGAGCTTGAGGAAGCTGACCTTCAGCCCGCGCGCCTCGAGGAGCGCGCCGATCGATGCCGAAGCCAGGCCTTTTCCGAGTGAGGAGAGCACTCCGCCGGTGACAAAGAGGAACTTGGTCGGCCGGTCGTTCATACGCTCTCTTCGCGGGTGCGGGTTTAATTTCGTTTAGCGCACCCGCACGATCGGGTCACCTGCCAGGGCGTCTTCGATGCGCATCGCGTGGATCGGGACGAGGGGCTCGGGCAGCGCGTCCGGGGCGAAGTAGCCGGTGTCGAGGGTCTCCTCGGGTGTCGTGAGGGCCCCCGTGTCGACGGCGAAGGCCTCAAAACACAGGTTGATCGCCTGCACCCGATCGCCACCGGGGTACTCGATCACCTGCGTCTCGGGCCGCGAGTAGATCCCGACGAGACGGCCGATCTCGGCGACGACGCCGGTCTCCTCCTGCACTTCGCGGGCCGTCGCCTCGGTGACGGACTCTCCGGCCTCGACGTAGCCCCCCGGCAGGCCCCAATGCGCATTGTCGCTGCGTTGCATCAGCAGCAGCGCCTCCCGCGCGGCATCGCGCCACACCACCGCCGAGACGCTGAGCCGCGCCTCCGACGCGTGGCGGGCGTAGTAGCGCGTGCCCACCGGCGCCGCGTCGTCTCGGGGCATCAGGGCAGGAAGGAGACTTCGCGCAGCCCGAGGGACTCGTCCCAGCCCTGCATCAGGTTGCAGCACTGTACGCCCTGCCCGCCCGCGCCCTTGACCAGGTTGTCGAGGGCCGAGAGCAGGAGCAGCGCGCCCGTGCGGCGGTCGACCACGGCGGTGACGTCGCAGAAGTTGCTGCCGCGCACGGCGGCGATGCTCGGGGTCTCACCCTCGGGCAGGACGCGCACGAAGGGCTCATCGCCGTAGGCCGCTTCGAGGACCGCGCGGGCTTCGGCGCTCGTCAGGGGCTCGCGGGGCTGGAGGAAGATGGAGGTCACGATGCCCCGGGTAGCCGGCAACAGATGGGGCACGAAGGCGACCCGCGCCTCACTCCCGGCCAGGAGCTCCGCCTGCTCCTCCATCTCCGGGACGTGACGGTGTCCCCCACCGACGTTGTAGGCGCGGCAGCTCTCGCCCACCTCGGCAAAGAGGTACGCCTCCTCGGCCTTGCGGCCGGCGCCCGAGACCCCGGATTTCGAGTCGATCAGGATCGATCGGGGCTCGACGAGGCCGCGGCGCAGGAAGGGAGCCAGGGGCAGGAGCGCCGAGGTGGGGTAGCAGCCCGGCGCCGCCACGAGCTGCGCGTCGCGGATCGCGGCCCGGTGGAGCTCGGGGATCCCGTAGACCGACTTCCCGAGCAGCTCGGGCGCGCGGTGCTCGCCGTACCACTCGGCGTAGGTCTCGGCGCTGCGCAATCGGAAATCCGCCGAGAGGTCGACGACCGAGACGCCGGCCTGGATGAGCTCGCGCACCACCGGCGCCGAGGCCGCGTGGGGGAGCGCTGCGAAGGCGAACTCCACCCGCTCGGCGATGGACTTGGCGTCGACCGCTTCGAAGCGCTGGTCGAGGACACCGCGGAACGCCGGGTACACGTCTCCCAGCAGCGTTCCCGCCTGGCGCTCGGAGGTGAGCGCCTCGATTTCGAGCTCGGGATGGCGGACCAGGAGGCGAAGCAGTTCGAGGCCCGTGTACCCGCTCGCCCCGACCACTGCGACGCGCATGCGGATCCCCTAGCGCTTGGAGAACTGGAAACGGGCCCGCGCCCCGCGCTGGCCGTACTTCTTGCGCTCTTTCTTTCGGGCGTCCCGGGTGAGGAAGCCGCCGCGCTTGAGCTGCGGTCGCAGGTTGGGATCGAGCTCGCAGAGCGCGCGCGAGATGCCGTGCCGGATGGCGCCCGCCTGGCCGGTGGGGCCGCCGCCGCGCACCGAGGCGGTGATGTCGTAGTGGGTGCTCAGATTCACGTGGTCGAGGGGCTGACGCACGATGATGCGGAGCACCTCGCGCCCGAAGAACTGCTCGATCGCGCGGCCGTTCACGACGATCTGTCCGGTGCCGGGCTTGAGATTCACCCGCGCGATCGCGGTCTTCCGCTTGCCGGTCTGAAGCTTCGGGAGAAGCGCGCCGTTAGCCAATCGAGAGCTCCTGCGGCTGCTGCGCCGCGTGGGGATGAGCCGCGCCGGTATAGACCTTGAGCTTCCGGTAGAGCTTCCGGCCGAGGGCGTTCTTGGGGAGCATGCCGCGCACCGCGTGCTCGACGACGCGCTCCGCGTGGGGCCCCTCGAGAAGCTCGGCGGCGGTCGCCGAACGCAGGCCGCCGGTCCAGCCGGAGTGCCGGTAGTACACCTTGTTCTCGCGCTTGCGCCCCGTCAGATGGACCTTGTCGGCGTTCACGACGATGACGAAGTCGCCGGTGTCGTCGTGGGGCGTGTACTGCGGGGTGTGCTTGCCGCGCAGCACCGAGGCCACCCGGGTGGCGAGCCGACCCAGGGTCTGGCCCGAGGCGTCCACGACCCACCAACGCGGGCTGACCTGGTCGCGGGAGAGGCTTCGCGTGGGCCGGAGCGGCCGAGCGACGGGCATGGACGAGTCTCCTGGTGCCGGGAACGCCTCTGGGTAGCCGAGGCCCTCGGGGGCGTCAAGCGTCAGGCCGGCAGTGGGCCGGCATCGCAGGCGCGACCCACCGCCCAGGAGATCGGCGGGTCGTAGCGCACCGCGAGCAGCAGGAGGCCGGCGGCGGGGGCCGTGGGCCCCGCCGCGCCGCGGTCGCGGCGCTCGAGGAGCGCCGGGATGGTCCCGGGCGGACGCCGGCCCTGGCCCACCTCGAGGAGGGTCCCCGCCAGATTGCGGACCATATGACGCAGGAAGCCGTCTCCCTCGACGTCCAGCCGGAGCGAGCCGTCGCCCATCTCCCGGAGCTCGACCCGGTGGAGGGTGCGGACGCTGGTCGTGGCCGACGAGCCGGCCGCCTGGAGCGACGCGAAATCGTGGCGTCCGACGAAGTGCCCCGCGGCGGCCCGCATCGCGCCGGTATCGACCGCCGACGCGAGGCAGTGGTGGTCCCGGGCGCGGAGCGGCGAGCGCGGCGGGCCCGGCCACCAACGGTAGACGTAGTGCTTGGCGACCGCGTCGCGCAGGGCGTGGAAGGCGTCGGGCATCGGCGCGAGGGCGCGGATCGCCACCGCCCGGGGCAGCACACCGTTGAGAGCGCGCCAGAGCGCCTCCGGGTCGAGCCGCGTGTCGACCGAGGCGCTCGCGACCTGCCCCCAGGCGTGCACCCCGGCATCGGTGCGACCCGCGCCGACGACCCCGGCCGCGCTGTCACACACCCGTTCGAGGGCCTCCTCGAGCGCGCCCTGGACCGTGGGCTGGCCCTCGCGTTGCCGTTGCCAGCCGGCGAAGCAGGCGCCGTCGTACTCGAGCAGCAGGGCGATGCGGGACACGCGCTCAGTGCAGACGCTGACGGGAGGCGGCGAGCTCGACGGCGTTCAGCGCGGCGAGCCGCAAGGAGTCGCCGGCCACCCAGAGCTGCAGGGTGTCGGCCTCGGCGCCGACCCGGACGCGCCCGACACGCACGCCGTCGGCGGCCACTGCACCGCGGGTGCTCG
>JANQRO010000188.1 GCA_028284525.1 Myxococcota bacterium
CGTTGCGCGCGGCGACCCGGGCGCGCAGCGACTCGATCCGTTCCGCGTCGGTGTCGGGTGAGAGCAGCGTCGCCGCCTTCACCCACGCCTCGACGGCGGGCGCCTCGTGACCCGCAGCGGCCAAGGTGTCGCCCATCTGCTCGAACGCCACGGCGTTGGCGGGCTCGTGTTGCAGGACCTGCTGGATCGCCTCGATCGCCTTCTCGTGCTTTCCGTAGCGGACGTAGACACTGGCCTCCGCCAGGAGCTGCTCGGCGTCGACGCCCACGCCGTCGTCGTCGACCGGCTCGGGAACGAGCTCCTCGAGCTCTTCCGCGCTGGCGCTCTCGGAGTTGGAGTCGGCGTCGAAGCCCAGGTCCATCTCGGCGTCGGGGTCGGCGAGGTCGCCGATGCCCCGGGTCGGCGGGTCCTCGAATCCGACATCGGTCTCGAGAGAGGCGTCGCCAAAGGGCGAGTCCTTGGCGTTCTCGTTGCGGAGATCGCCCGCCCCGAAGTCGATCGCGTCGTCGGAGACGTGACGCTGCATCAGGTCCCGCGCCTTCGCCTCGTCCCCCAGCTCTCGCCACGCGACGGCCGCCCGCTTGAAGAACTCGACCGCTTCGCCGTGCTTCCCCAGAGCACTCAGCACCTCGGCCAGCAGCTCGTTCGACTCGGCGCGGTCCGCGTCCGCCTCGACGCACTTGCGCGCGACGTGCTCGGCTTGCTCGTTCTGGTTCCGTTCGAGCAGCAGTTGGGTGAATCCCTGGGCGGCCTCGATGCGGGTCGGGTCGACTTCGACGATGCGTTCGAAGACCGCGATCTGGGTCTCCCAATCACCCTGGCGCTCGGCCTCGGCCACGATCGCGTCGTACTCGTTGACCGCGTCGTCCTTGAGCTCTTCCTTGGCGAGCAGGTCGGCGACCTTGAGCCGGCTCGGTACGTTCGAGGGGTCGAGGCTCGACATCTTCCGCAGCAGGTCGAGGGCGTCGCGGCGTTTGCCCTCCTGCTGGTAGCCGTCCGCGGCCGACTGCAGCGCGGCCATCGCCTCCGACACCAAACCGAGTCGTTGGTAGAGCTCGGCCAGCGGCAGGTACACCTCGTAGCGTTTGCCGTCGATCTTGGTGACCTGCTTGTAGATCGCGACGGCCTTGGCGTCGAAGCCATCGCGCATGAACTGGTCGGCGACCTTGAGGTAGGCGTCGATCGCCTCTTTGGGTTGGTTTCGGCGCAGCTGGAGATCGCCGACCTTGAGCCGCACGTTCGCGTCGCGCGGGTCGGCTTCGAGCAGACGCACGTAGTCCTTCAGCGCCTTGTCCAGGGCGCCCTTCTGAACGTGCCGCTGGGCGGAGGCCAGGAGTTTTCGCTTGTTGACCGCCAAAGAGCCCCCGCGGATTCTCCTCCCCGCGACCCAGGCCTCGGCCTGGCTCCGGGTGGAAGCCGCATCTCTCGCATCGCTGGCTGGGGGGCGACCCCCTCCAGAAGGTGTATCGGCCTCCGCAGAGCGCTCTTGAGGTGATCCGCGTGCGGGAGGCCCGCGCAAATTCCCCAAGTCATTGAGGAATCTGGGAATTCGCGGAATCGGCGGAGCGCCGAGTGGAAACGTCGGCCCCTCCGGGGGGATCAGCCGAGGACGCGGTCGACCAGGGCGCGGAGAGCGAGGTCGTAGCTCGCCGGGCCGAAGCCGCAGATCACACCGACGGCGATCGGCGAGATGTAGGAGTGATGCCGGAAGGGCTCGCGGGCGTGGACGTTGGAGGGGTGCGCCTCGACCACGGGCAGACCCGTCCCGGCCAGGGCGTCGCGCAACGCCACGCTCGTGTGGGTCCACCCGCCGGGGTTGATCAGGATTCCCGCGCAGGTACCGATCGCCCCCTGGATCGCGTCGATGGCGGCGCCCTCGTGGTTGGTCTGCAGGATCTGCAGCGAGACCCCGGCCTCCTTGGCCGGGGTCTCGCTGCAGTTCCTCCAGACCAACCACGAGGGCGTCGCCATCGACGCGATCCAGGAGGCGACCGGTACCTGCGCGGGAATCCTAATCAACCCCGGCGGGTGGACCCACACGAGCGTGGCGTTGCGCGACGCCCTGG
>JANQRO010000181.1 GCA_028284525.1 Myxococcota bacterium
CGGGCGGCGCGTGCAGGGGTGCGCCCAGAGCGACCAGGTGCTCGACGAGAGCGGTCCAGCCGCGGCGGGTCGCGAGGAGGAGCGGGGCGGGGCTTCCCCGAAAGGCGAAGGGGGCGAGGCCGGGGGCGAGCGCCCGGGCGGCGAAGAGGTCGCGCGCCGCGACGGCGCCCGCAAAGGATCGGTACGCGTCGAGCTCGGCGTGGGTCGCGGGGCGGTGGGAGGGGGCCATGCGGTCGCGGCGTCCGAAGAGAGGGCGGTCTCCCACTCTTCGGCGCCGCGACGCAAGGCTGTAGCGGGGCGCTACGAGGTGATGGGCACCAGACGCAGCTCCACACGGCGGTTCTGCGCCCGACCCTCCGCGTTCGCGTTGCTCGCGATCGGCTCGTTCGGGCCGAGGCCCAGGGTCACGAGACGCTGGGGTTGGAGCCCGTGCGACGTCAGGTAGCTCGCCACGCTGCGGGCCCGGCGCTCCGAGAGCGTCTGGTTGTAGGACACCGAACCGGTGTTGTCGGTGTGGCCCGAGACCTCGACCACGGTCTTGTCGTACTCGGAGAGCACGAGGCCCACCGAGTTCAACACGCGGTAGAAGTCCGACTGGATGTCCGAGCTGTTGGTGGCGAAGGTGATGTTGCCGGGCATGACGAGCTCGATCTCGTCGCCGATGCGCAGCACCCCCACCCCGGTGCCGGCGAGCTGCTCGCGCAGCTTCGCTTCCTGGACGTCCATGTAGGCGCCCACCGAGCCGCCGGCCAGGGCGCCGATCCCAGCGCCGATCGCCGCGCGCTTGGCGCGGTCGCGGCCGGAGAGAGCCCCGATCCCGGCGCCGGCGCCGGCACCCACGAGCGTGCCGATCGCCGTCTTGGAAAGCTGACGCTCACCGGTGTAGGGGTTGGTGGTACAAGCGGACAAGAAGACCACCGCCGCAACGGAGGCGGCCACACGAAGCCATCGCGTCGTCATCGAAACACTCCCGTTGAAATCCAGGAGCTAGATCGGAGCGGAGCGGGAATCGCTTGAGGGGAGGTCACCCCACCTCGGGAAACAGGTGATTCTCTATTGGTTCAGAGGCGTTACGGCTCCTTCCGCATCGGATGCTCGAAGTTCTGCCTCGTTTCTGCCGGCTCGGGGGGGAGTCAGCGCTTCTTGCGCGGAGTCTGGAAGCGGATGAAGCCGCAGGCCCGGCACACCCACTTGCGCATTTTGTGGTGGCTGCGCTTCTCCTCCCGCATCGGCTGCTTGCAGCGCGAGCAGGTCATCGCGCCCCTCGGAGCCGCGGCGCCTCGAAGCGTGCGGCGAGGGTCTGGAACTCGTCGCCACGCGCCGAGCTCGGCCGCCAGGCGAAGCCAATGGTGCGTCGGGGAGCGGTCCCGGCGAAGGGCAGGGTGACGAGGTCGCGCAGCCCGCGCGTCGCGCCGCCGCGAAGCGCAAGGCTCGGCAGCAGGGTCACGCCGCTGCCCCCCGCCACCATGTGCAGCAGGGTGGTGAGGCTCGTGGCGCGGAAGTCGCCGAGCTCGCTCGCGCCGGCGCGCTCGCACACCGCGAGGGCCTGATCGCGCAGACAGTGGCCGTCTTCGAGGAGCAGCACCGACTCGCCGTCGAGGTCGGATTCACGCACTCGTTTGCGCGCCGCCAGGCGGTGGCCGCGGGGGACCGCCAGGACGAAGGGGTCCGGAAAGAGCGCGTGGGTCTCGAGCTCGTCGAGGGGGGCCTCGAGGGCCAGGAGCAGCAGGTCGAGCTGTCCGCGCGCCAGCCGTTCCACCAGCTGGGCCGTCTGGGCCTCGTGGAGCTCGAGGCGAAGCTCCGGGTGCGCCCGGCGCACGGCCGGCACCGCGCTGGGCAGGAGATAGGGCGCCACGGTGGGGATCACCCCGAGACGGAGCCGGCCCGAGAGCGGATGACAGAGCGCCCGCGCCGCGTCCTCGAGCTCGCCCACCGCCCGCAGGATCTCCCGGGCGCGCGCCACGATCTCGACGCCCGCGGGGGTCGTCATCGTGGGTCCGCGGCCGCGCTCGAAGAGGGTGAGCCCAAGGTGGTCTTCCAGCTGGCGCACCTGGGCGCTCAAGCCGGGCTGGGTGACGTGGCAGGCCTCGGCCGCGCCGCCAAAGCTTCCGCGCTCATCGATCGCCGCCACGTACTCGAGCTGTCGGAGCGTCGTCGTCATAACTCCAATCTATCTCGAGGAGAAGATCTTTTCATTGGATCGATGGGGCGCGGGAACCAGACTCTCGACAGCGCCCACGAGCCACTCGGAGGAGATCCCATGGACCGGACCCACGTCGTCGAGAGCCTGAGCCACCTGTTGGCCGACAGCTACACCCTCTACCTCAAGTCCCATCACCACCACTGGAACGTGACGGGGCCGATGTTCACGACCCTCCACACCCTCTTCGAGACCCAGTACAGCGAGCTGGCCCTCGCGGTCGACGAGATCGCCGAGCGGATCCGCGCGCTCGGGGCGCCGGCGCCCGGCAGCTACACCGAGTTCGCCGCGCTCGCCAAGATCGAGGAGGCCCGCGGCATCCCCCGGGCCGAGGAGATGATCGAGGGGCTCCTGGCGGACCAGGAGACGGTGGCCGCCAGCGCGCGGGCCGTGGTCGCCGCCGCCGAGGCGGCCGGAGACCAGGCCACCGCCGACCTCGGCACGCGGCGCATCGACGTCCACGAGAAGAACGCCTGGATGCTCCGCAGCCATCTCGAGTAGACCGGGGTCGATCGAGCCGGGCGAATCCCCGCGCGCGACTGCGGGGAAGCCCCGATTGGATGGCGCTCGGGCTCTGCCGAGACAGAGACGATGGAGAGCCCGAGCGCCCGGCGTCGCGTCTATCAGGTGCTCGAGGTCGCCCACCACGGCGACCGCCTGAGCCGCGGTGTCGACGTGGCGCTGATCGCCCTGGTGGCGGGCAACGTCGCCGCGGTGATGGCCGAGTCGGTGGAGCCCCTCCACCGCGCCCACCGTGGGCTCTTCGACGTCTTCGAATCCGTCTCGGTCGCGGTGTTCAGCGTCGAGTACTTCCTGCGGGTCTGGAGCGCCGCCGAACGCGCTCCCGGTGAGGCGCCGGCGTGGCGGGAGCGGCTGCGCTGGGTGCTGAGCCCGATGGCCCTGGCCGACCTCGCGGCGATCCTGCCCTTCTTCCTGAGCGCCGTCGTGGGACTCGACCTGCGCTTCCTGCGCGTGCTGCGGCTGCTCCGCATCTTCAAGCTCACACGCTATTCGGGCTCGCTCACCCTCCTGCTCGAGGTGTTCCGCTCGCAGCGACGCGCCTACGTGGCCTCGCTCTTCGTGCTGATGATGGTGTTGGTCGTGGCGGCGAGCGGGATCTATCTGGTGGAACGCGAGGCGCAGCCCGCGGCCTTTGGCTCGATTCCCACTTCGATGTGGTGGGCGCTCGTGACCCTCACGACCGTGGGTTACGGCGACGTCACCCCGATCACCACCTGGGGCAAGGTCTTCGCCGGGGGCGTGACCCTGGTCGGGGTGGGGGTGGTCGCCCTCCCGACGGCGATCCTCGCGTCGGGCTTTCTCACCATCGCCCAGCGCAACCACGAGCGGCTCTCGAGCGACGCGGCGGACGCCGCCGCCGACGGCTATGTCTCGCGCGAGGAGAGCGAGCGCTACCGGGAGCTGGCGGAACGGCTGGGCGTCCCGCCCGAGGTCGCCGCGGAGATCATGGCCACCGCCGCCGACGCTGCGAGCGCGGTGGGCGCCTGTCCCCACTGCGGGAAGGATCCCTTCGAGGCCTGAGCCACGACGCCTACGAGCGCCGGTCTAGGCCGGGCCCGCGTCGCGCCCGGCCTGGGCGGGGGCGAACTTCGGGTAGCTCCACCGTTCGTCCCCGGCGCCGTAGTCGACGAAACGCACCTGCACCGGCATGCCTCGCTCGGGGAGCGCACCCCCCGTGTCGATCAGGTTCGAGATCCACGACGGGCCCTCGTCGAGGCGCACGTGGATCACGTTGTAGGGAAGCGACTCGGGAAAGTCCTTGTAGTAGCGCTGGTGCATCACCGCCCAGGTCTCGACCACGCCGCGGCCCGACAGCGTCTGCCAGGTCCAGCTCGTGTCGCGGGCGAAGGGCGAGACGGGGCTCGGCGGGAGCCAGAGCTTGCCGGTGACGGCGCAGCGCTGGGCGATCAAGCGGTGCTCGTCGCAGGCCTCCCAGAAGGGCGTGTCCCAGGGATTGCG
>JANQRO010000187.1 GCA_028284525.1 Myxococcota bacterium
GGCGGGGTGACCTTCTCGATCCACGGACGCAGGGCGCCTTCGTAGCCGACCTCGCGCTGCCGTTCGGCCACCTGCGCGCCCAGACGTTCGATCCTAGCCGGGTCGCGGAGCGGACGCGCCCGCACCCACTCGGCGGCTCGGCCGACGACCTCCGAGGTCTCCGAGCGCACCGCTTCGGGGAGCGCCTCCCCCGCGTGTCCGGCGTCACCCAGCCCGAGGAAGGCTTCCGCCACGTGCTCCGCGACGAAACCCCCGTGCTGACGGGAGGCGACGATGTTGCCGCGCCCCGTCGCGACGTTGCCCGCCGCGAAGACGTGGGGGTGATTCTCGAGCTGGCCGACCTCGTGCTCGGAGAAGGCGTAGAGCTCGCCGCGCATCTCGATGCCCGGGATCGGCTCGGGGATGCTCCCGATCGAACTCACCACCGCGGCGCCCTCGAAGTCCCAGGTCTCCTCCATCGGTGTGAAGGTCTCGTCGTCCTCGGTGCAGCTCTGCCGCATCCGTAGCCCCACCAGCCGATCGCCTTCGAGGAGGAGCCCCTCGGGTAGCGCGCAGGTGACGAGGCGGAAGCGGTACTTCTCGATCGCCTTGCTGAGCAGGCGTCGCCGCGACGCGTGCACCTTGTCGCGGCGGGCGGGGTCGGCGTCCGGCGGCATCTGTACCACCGGCATCGCCGATACCGCACCCCGGTGGAAGAGGGTGCAGCCCTGGATGCCCAGCTCGGCGAGACTGGTGCCGTGGCGCTCGAGGATCTTGGGGAGGCCCCGAAGCTCGATCTCGAGCATCGTCTCGTCGACACCGCGATCGGCGAGGGCCAGGCGAACGCTCTCCACCATCAGGATCTTGCACACGTCGATCGAGGCGAGACCGCCCCCCACGACCAGGGTGTTGTCGAGGATCGGGTAGCGCGGGCCCTCGTACGTCGGGTCGGCGCTGTGGTTGAAGGCGACGACGAAGGGATTCTGATAGACGAGGCCCTTGCCCACCACCGCGTCGGCGCCAGCCACCGGGTAGGGGCGGTCGCGCCAGGCGCCGTTGGCGAGGAGCACCGCGTCGAAGTCCATCGCGACGAGCGTTTCGAAGGACAGGTCGCGGCCGATCCGGGTGCAGGGGACGAAGTCGATCCGCGGGTGGTCGAGCTTGCCCACGATGGCGTCGAACTCTTTGCGGCGAAGCTTCTCGTGCCAGAGGGGCAGCCCGTCTTCGATCTTGCCGTAGGGCCGTGGGTTCTGATCGAAGACCGTGACCGCGGCGCCGCGCGTGGCGAAGCGGCTGGCAGCCTCGGCTCCCGCGGTGGCGCCCCCCACGACGGCGATGGCGCGCCCGGCGAGGTCGGAGCTGCTCGGCTCGTTGGATTGCGGGTCGTCGGACGGGCTCAACAGGCCTCCAGGCGCGAGGAGGGGGACCGGCCCACGAGGATCGCACCTCGGGGGAGGGCCGGGCAAGCCCCCGCAGAGCCGCGCCGGACGCATCCCCCGTCGCGACGAGCCGTGTCGCGCGTGTGCCAGCGCGCTCGACGGGTGGGGTAGCGTTGCAGCGCGATGTATCTCCCCCGCTCGTTTCGCGTCACCGACCCCGACGAGATTCGCGCCTTCGTCCACCGCCACGGCTTCGCCACCCTCGTGACCCAGAGCGACGCGGGTCCCCTGGTGTCCCACGTGCCCCTGATGCTCGACGCCGAGGCGGGGCCCCACGGCACCCTCCGGGGCCACATGGCCCGGGCCAACGATCACTGGCGCGCCTTTGCCCCGGACGCGGCACCCTCGCTCGCGATCTTTCACGGCCCCCACGCCTACATCTCGCCGGCTTGGGATGCCCTGCCGATCGTCCCCACCTGGAACTACGCCGTCGTCCACGCCACCGGTCGGCCCGCGGTGATCGACGACGAGACCCGGGTGACCGAGCTTCTCGACCGCCTCGTCACGCGTTACGAGTCCGAGCGCGACGCGCCCTGGTCGCTGGCGCTCTCGGCGGAGATGCGCGCGACCCTGCACGCCGCCATCGTCGCCTTCGAGATCCCCGTCGATCGCGTCGAGGCGAAGTACAAGCTCAGCCAGAACCGCGCGCCCGAAGACCAGCGGGGCGCGCTCGCGGGCCTCGCGGCGGAAGGCGGCGCCGCGGAGCTCGTGGCGCTCTGGCGCGACACCATGGAGCGCCACCCCCCCGAATCCCGCCCACCGGGGCCTCGATCTGGTTTAGCCTGGGGCCCGCGCCCCCCCAAGCGCCAGGTCGGCCCGCCGGCCGCGCGAGGAGTCTCCCCCATGGCCGAAGCCGAAGCCCTGTCCTCCGCCTACCCCGCACCGAAGCAACGCGTCGAGGTGCACGGTCTCGAGATGGCCTACGTCGAGATCGGCACCGGCGACCCGATCGTCTTCCTCCACGGCAACCCGACCTCGTCGTACCTGTGGCGCAACATCATGCCGCACCTCGCCGATCGCGGTCGCTGCGTGGCGCCGGATCTCATCGGGATGGGCGACTCCCAGAAGCTCCCCGAACCCGAGGTCTACGCCTACACCTACGCCCAGCATCGCCACTACCTCGACGGGTTCCTCGACGCGGTGGTTCCCGACGGCGCCGTCACCCTGGTGATTCACGACTGGGGCTCCGCGTTGGGCTTCGATTGGGCGCGCCGTCATCCCGAGCGCGTGCGCGGGATCGCCTACATGGAGGCGGTGGTCGCGCCCCTCGAGTGGTCGGATTTTCCGGAGGGCTTCGAAGAGCTGTTCCGCGGGTTCCGCTCCGCCGCGGGCGAGACGATGGTGCTCGAGCAGAACGTCTTCATCGAGCAGGTGCTCCCGTCGGCGATCCAGCGCAAGCTGAGCGACGAGGAGATGGGGGTCTACCGCGCGCCCTACACCGAGCCCGGCGAGTCGCGTCGCCCGACCCTCACCTGGCCCCGCCAGATCCCGCTCGCGGGCCAGCCCCGCGATGTCGTGGAGTCCGTGGCGGCGAACGCCGAGTTCATGCAAGGGGCGACCTTCCCCAAGCTCTTCGTGAACGCCGAGCCCGGTGCCCTCGGCACGGGGCGGCTCCGGGAGTTCTGCCGCACCTGGCCGAACCAGAGCGAGGTGACCGTGTCCGGCATCCACTTCCTCCAGGAGGACTGCCCCCACGAGATCGGGCGGGCGATCCGCGAGTGGCTGGAGGGGGTCGGCTAGGCCGATCGGCGACTCCGGCCGCGCTCGCCCTCCGTTCCCGCGCGCGGGGTGGTTGACACCGCCCGCGCAGCGCACAGGTTGGAGGGAGAGCGCGGCGGGCGTCCGCGGCGCGGGAGGGAGCGCGAGATGGCGGAAGAGATCGTCAACCTCGGACTCGATCTGGACGAGCGCTCGGGACGCCGCTCCGTGCGAGTCAAGGTGAACGACCTCCACGGGTACACCCGCGACGGAGTGCCGACGGTGTCGATCGTCTGCGACGACGTCCGCGCCTTCGACCGCGAGGTGGAGCGTCTCCACGAAGAGCTCGACACGGTGGCGCGCGCGGGTCGCGAGGCGCTCACCGGCGAGGCGAGCGCGGCGCCGGCTGCCCGTCCACCGGACTCCCCACCGGAGGGTGGCAAGAGCCAGCTCGACGCGAATCTCCGCGTCGCCGACGCGATGACGCGAGACGTCCAGACCGTCGATCGCAACGACCGCATCTCGGTGGCCGATGAGCTGATGCGCGCCGGTCGTTTCCGGCACGTCGTGGTCCTGGAGGACGACGGACGGGTCGCCGGGGTGGTGAGCCATCGCGACATCGTGTTCGGCGCCGTGGCGTGGACCCTCGGCCAGGGACGCGCCGCCCACGACAAGGCCCTCGACGCCTATCCCGTGAAGGAGGTGATGTCCACGGATGTCGCCACCGTCGACCCCGGGGCGCCGCTGCGGGAGGCCGCGACGCTGATGGCCGAGCGCAAGCTCGGCTGTCTGCCGGTGGTCGAGGGCGAGACGCTGGTGGGGATCCTCACCGAGGGAGACTTCCTCTACCTCTTGGCGGGCTGAGCGGGCGCTTGGCGCATCCCGAGCTTGGTCACGACGCGCTCGCGCTTGCCGAGCCACCAGCCGAACTGCGGCTTCCAGCGGCCAAAGTCGTCGTCGAGGCCGAGCTCGCGGGCGACCCGGAGCGGCCAGTTGGGCTCCGCCAGCAGCTCCCGCGCCAGCGCGACCGCGTCGGCCTGCCCGCTGCGGATGATCTCGTCGGCCTGGGCGGCGTCCCAGATGAAGCCCACGGCCATCGTCGCGATCCCGGCCTCGCGCCGCACCCGCGCCGCCCGGGGCACCATGAAGCCCGGGCCCAGCGGCATGCGCGGTCGGTGGGGGCCGCCGATCCCCCCGCTCGAGCAGTCGATCAGGTCGACACCGCGCTCGCCGAGCCGCCGGGCCAGCTCCACCGACTCGTCGAGGGTCCAGCCCTCGTCCACCCAGTCGGTGAGGGAGAGCCGAAAGAAGAGCGCGAGCCGCTCGGGCCAGACTTCGCGGAGGGCGTCGGCGAGCTCGAGGGCAAAGCGGATGCGCCCCTCGAAGTCGCCGCCGTAGCCGTCGCGGCGCTCGTTGGCGAGGGGCGAGTAGAACTGGTGCGCCAGAAACCCGTGGGCCGCGTAGACCTCGATCACCTCGAGCCCCGCCGCCTCGGCGCGCCGCGCCGCGTCGCGAAACGCCGCGAGCACGGCGGCGATGTCCTCGGTGTGCATCGGCGTCGGGGCGGGCCACACCTCGCCGTAGGGCAACGCGCTCGGCGCGATGGCCTCCCACGGCGCTTCGCCGCGCAGCGCGACATCCTCGTCGTCGACGGGCGTCTCGCCGTGCCAGGGCCGGCGCTCGCTGGCCTTGCGCCCGGCGTGGGCGAGCTGCACCCCCGGCACCGCGCCCTGCTCGGCGACGAAGCGCGCCACCCGCGCCAGGGGCTCGATCTGCGTGTCGCTCCACAGCCCGAGGTCGCCGTGGGTGCGCCGTCCGCGCGCCTCGACCGCCGTCGCCTCGGTGAAGACCAACCCCGCGCCCCCGAGCGCGAAGCGCCCCAGGTGCACCAGGTGCCAGTCGTTGGCCACGCCCTCCTCGGCGATGTACTGGCTCATCGGCGAGACGACCACCCGGTTGGGAATCGTCACGCCGCGGATCACGAGGGGGTCGAAGAGGTGCATCGGGAGAGGAGTAGCACGCCCCCCGACCAGCCAACGCGCCGGGCGGCCACGCCGACCCGGCCCGCCGACTAGAGCGCGCCGATCTGTTGCAGGGCGCCGCGGGCGTCCCAGTAGTCGGTCTGGCGGCTGATCTTCCCGTCGCGAAGGGCGAGCACACTCACCCCGCGGACGACGAAGCGGCGATTCGACACGTCGAAGCCGAGAAAGGTCCGCCCGTCGCCCCACTCGGCCGTCCACTCCCACTCGACGGCGCCGCCGGTCGGGCCCCCGCGAAAGCGCAGGAACGCAAGACGCGTGACGCCCGTGAAGAAGAAGGTGGCAAACGCTTCGCGCAGCCCGTCCCGACCCTCGACCCGTTCGCCAAAGATCGGATCCTCGAACACGACATCCTCGGTGTAGTGGCTCATCGCCGCGTCGAGGTCGCCGCGGGTGTAGGTGTCGAGCCAGCGTCGCAGGGTCTCCTCCACGGCTCCCCCTCCGGCCCCTACCGGACGACCCCGTCCCGGTGGAGCGCGGCGATCGCGTCGGCGTCGAGTCCGAGCTCGCCCAGCACCTCGTCGGTGTGCTCGCCCCAGCTGGGCGCGTGGCTGCGCAGCCCGGTGGGGGTGGCGCTGTACCGCGCCGGGGGGCGGGCCGTGACGGTGCGGCCGGCCACCGGGTGCTCCGACTCGACCAGGATGCCCAGATGCTGGACCTGGGGATCGACGAGGGTCTCCTCGCGACTCAGCACCGGGGCGGACGGCACGTCGGCACTGCGCAGCGCGGCGAGGGCGTCCTCGGTGTCGAAGCCGGCGAGCGCCTCGCCGAACAGCGCCCGCATCTCGAGGGAGTGCTTCAGACGGCCGTCGCGCGTGGCGAAACGCGGATCGTCGGCCACGTCGGGGCGCCCCAGGGCCCGCGCCGCCGCCTGGAACTGGCGGTAGCTCACCCAGACGGCACAGAGCTGTCCATCTCGCGTGTCGTAGGGCGCGTACCAGACGCTGTAGGTCGGCACGGGCTCTTCGTCGGGCATCGCTTCGTTCCAGTACACATCGGGCCACATCCACGCGAGCAGCGCTTCGATCATGCTGATCTCGACGTGTTGCCCCCCGGCGCCGCGACCCCGGCCGATCAGCGCGCCCAGGGTGGCGTTGGCGGCGGTCATCGCCGTGATCTTGTCGGCGAGCACGCTCTTCACGAGGTCGCCACCCTGGGCGTGGGCCATCCCGGCGACGCTCTGCACGATCGGGTCGTAGACCGGCTGGCCCGCGTAGGGCCCCGTCGGGCCAAAGCCCGAGATCGACACGTAGACCAGCTCGGGGTTCACCGCCGAGAGCGCTTCGTATCCGATCCCGAGACGCTCGGCGACGCCGGGTCGGAAGTTCTGGAGAAAGACGTCCGCGTCCGCCACCAGCTGCTTCACCAGGTCGACGCCGCGCGGGTCTCGCAGGTTGAGGGTGATGCCCCGCTTGTTGCGGTTCATCGCCACCCACATCCCCGACTGATCGCCCGCCACGGGACCGGTGAGCCGCATCGAATCGGGCCCGTCCACCCGCTCGATCAGGATCACGTCGGCGCCCAGGTCGGCCATCATCGTGCCGGCCCAGGGCCCGGCGAGGACGCCCGAGGCGTCCACCACCTTGATCCCGGTCATGGGCCCGTGCTCGAACTCGGTCTCTCCGCTCATGCGCTCCTCACCCGCTCGCTGGCCCGCGCCCCCTCCCGACCCCGGACGCGCCATTCTACGCAAAGCCGGCCCGGCGCCGCCGTGCCCTAGACTCCGCGGGGTCTGCGGGCCCTTAGCTCAGTGGTTAGAGCAACCGGCTCATAACCGGATGGTCCCTGGTTCGAGTCCAGGAGGGCCCACGTTCAACGCCCGGATTGATCCGGTTTGTCACGCGAACCCGCGTCGCCACGCGGTGCTCCGTTGCCGCAACAATTCGAGCAGCGTGTTGTCGGCGAAGCGCGTGTCGCAGCGGATCGCTTCGACGGGCCGTCGACGGGGCCGCCGGTTCGCACCTCCCAGCCTTCTTGAGGCGCCCTCCGTAGCCGTGCCGAGCGGGAGCTGCCCCGTTCAGCTCCCTGCGCTCGGTCGTGCGCTCACCGCCGCGTGCCAGCGCGCGACGTTCTTGCAGCCCTCGGGGATCCCCATGCCAATCGCGTTGCCGAAGTCGACCGCACACTGAGCGGTGATGTCCGCGGCGGTGTACCGATCGGAACCGAGGTACTCCGACTCGCCAAGCCGCCTGTCGAGCTCCTCGTAGAACCAGGCGGCGCGCCTCTTGCCGCGCTCCACGAGACCCGGGATGAGGTCCAGACTCGTCGGGCCCGGCAGGCCGCGTCCCTCGAGCGCCTCGGTCTGATTGCGAAAGAACTCGCCGATCGCACCGATACCATTCTGCTCCGAGAAGCGTTCCCACGCCTCGATCTCGGCGGCCTCCAGCGGGTCCTTGCCCATGAGGTTCGGCTCCGGGTGCTGCGATTCGACGTAGCGCATGATCGCTGGCGCTTCGCGAATCACGCTGCCGTCGTCGAGCTCGAGCGCGGGGACCGTGCCCCACGGGTTGATTTTGAGGTAGTCCCCCGCGTTCGTCTCACCGCTCAGGATGTCGTGCTCGACCTTCTCGCAATCGATCCCTTTCTCGGCGAGAAAGATCCGAGCGCGGCGCGGATTCGGTGCCATCTGACAATCGTGTAGCTTCATCGAGTTCCTCTGTTGGCAGGTCCTTCACCGCGGCGACGTCACCGCCATGAGTGGCTGCATTTCCGCCTCCGCCGGCATGTTCTCTCAGGTCGGAAGCGCGGGGTGGAGGGTATCCCACCGTTGGGCGCTCGAAGTCCAGATCTCGGCGACCGGCGGGACACCGCTCGCTCAGAGCTGCTCGCGTGGGAACTCGGTGGGCCAATGATCGCATGCGGCGAGGCCTTCGAGGGCGAGGCCGTAGGGGAGCTGGTCGAGCATGGCGCGTTTGACGGCCATCAGCATGGCCTCTCGGGTGAGGCGGGTCGTGAGCGGCGGGCGTTCGCGGATGCGCCGCGCGAGCAACCAGGCGCGATCGAGGAGCTCGTTCGTGGGGAGGACCTCGTTGACCACGCCGAGGGACAGCGCCTCCGCCGCGCTCAGCACCTGTCCGGTCATGAGGAAGTAGCGGCCGCGGTTCAGGCCGAGGAGCAGCGGCCAGACGACGTGGACGCCGTCGCCGGGGACCAACCCGCTCGGGTAGTGCGGGGCGTCCTGGAAGGTCGCGTGTTCGGCGGCCAGCACCACGTCGCAGAGCAGTGCGAGCTCGGCGTGCACGGTCGCCGGGCCGTTCACCGCTGCGATCATCGGGGCCTGGATCTCGAGCTCGTTCATCAGGAGCCGCTTGGCGTCCGGCAGGACGTGGCCGGCCCAGTCGCTCGCGCTCACCGAGCTCGCGCCACCGAGGTCCTCGTGATCGATGAAGGTGTCCCCCGAACCGGTGAGGATGATCACCTTGTTCTCGGGGTCGGCCGCGATGTCGGCGAACGCGTAGCCCACTTCCTGGTGGGGGGCGAAGCCCCACACGAGGTCCCGGTCGTCGGTGTGGAAGGTGACCTGGAGAATGCCGTCCTCGCGGTGGAACTTGATGTGTTCGTAGCGGGCGGCGTATTCGTCGAGCTGCGGAAGCTTCACGGTGGAGGGCTCCTTTCGAGGAGGGAGGGGGTTGGAGCCCAGACGATAGGTCAGCCGCAGACCCGACCCCGGCGCGATCACGCGTCGGGATGGATCTCTTCGAGGGGCACAAAGTCCTGCTCGATCCCGAAGACCCGGGGGCCGAAGACCCGGAGCGCCTCGGGGCTTCGCATGACCGGCGCGGTGCTCGCCCCCACGACCTTCACCCGTTGTCCGTAGCGGAGAGCCTCGGTGGTGATGGGCTCGGCGCTCTCGGCGTCGACGACGCAGACGAGGTCGGGAACCACCGCGCGCACCTGGCCGTTCTGACGGGCGACGAGGTTCTCGTTCTGGAACTCGATCTCGAGAGACGCTCCCTCTCCCCCGATCGACTCGATGTGACAGTGCCCGATCGAGAATCCGCGGGTGGTCTCGCGGCGCAGGTCGACGATCTTTCCGTGGAAGAGGACCTTGCAGCGGTTGTAGTACTGGCTCGCGCGCAGCGCCTCGAGCAGGGCGGCGACGGGATCGCCGGAGCGGCGGCCGCGGGCGATGGCACGGCCGATCTCGAGTGCAACCGTCAGGGTCCCGAAGACGGCGCTGCGTTTCAGGTCCGCGCCGTTCATCGCGTAGCAGGACATCAGCGCACTCAGACCCATCTGGACGACGTTGACCCGAGCGATGTCCTCGGTCGTCTTCGCGTCCGCGGCTTCGATGATCACGCTGTTGCCGTGCTCGTCGACGAGCGAGGCGGGGGCCGCCGGAACCCCGTAGACGTTGAAGGTGACCATCTGGAGCTCGGGAAAGGCGCGCCCCATGCCGTCGGCGTCCACGAGCGGGAGCCCCATGCGAGCCGCGGCGACGATGGGGATCATCGAATTGCAACCGCCGATCTCGACGGGCGTGATGAAGTCGGCAGGGCGGCCCCGGTGCGCTTCGAGCTTGCGGACCGCGAGGACGACGTCGTCGCCGCTGGCGATCTTCTCGACGAGCACGGTCGGGGCACCGATCATCGCCGAGGTGTACACCATGGCGTCGTCGGGGACGTCCTGGGGCGCCACGACTTCCGGCATCCCGAATTCGCGGATCGCCTCTTGCGCCATCAAGCGGCCGATGTAGGGATCGCCTCCCCCACCGGTGCCCAGGAACGCCGCCCCCCGCGCCAGGTGCTCGAGGGCCTCTGCGTCGAGCTTCATCATCCCGCCCGTCCCGGTGCGCCGGACGCCAGGGCGAGATCCCCGGCGACCTTCATGCGCACGCGCACGGCTCCACCCGGGATGTAGGACAGAGGGACCTCCTCGATGTCGACGGTCTCCACGCTGGCTTCCGCGGCCCCGGCTTCGACGGCCAGGCGCACCGCCTCCGCGCGGGCGTCGGCCAGCGCGTTGTCGCGGCCCACGTGTTCGTAGGAGAAGACGCGGTCTACCTCGCCACCGACCTGCGCGATCGAGGCACCGATCGCGTTGGCCACGCCCGCGTGTTCGGGGACCACACGATCGGAGCAGCCCGGGATGTCGCGATCCACCAGCACCGCTCCGCCACCCACCAACACGAGGGGCACCGGGTCCGCGTTGGTCTTCACGCGGTCGACGCCTTCGGCCAGGATCGTGTGGATCCGGTCGATTCCCGCGGCCACGAGGGCGGGATCGAGGGTCGCGACCGCCGCGGGGTCGCCGATGCGAGCGGATCCGGCCGCGACCGCGAGGTCGGTCGCGGTCAGGGTGGCTCCGCCGAAGACCAACGCGTCTCGCTCGAGGCGGTAGCTCACCGACCGGGGGCCGACCGCGACGCCCGATTCGGTCTCTTCGACCAGACTCCCACCCCCCAACCCGAGCGCGATCACGTCGGGCATCCGGAAGTTGGTGCGCACCCCGCCGATGTCCACGGTGACCGAAGACTCTCGCGGAAACCCCCCGGAGAGCACGCCGATATCGGTGGTCGTCCCCCCGATATCGGCGACGACGGCGTCCGCGAGCCCCGAGAGGTAGACGGCGCCCCGCATGCTGTTGGTGGGTCCCGAGGCGAAGGTGAGCACCGGGTACTGCTCGACGTAGTCGGCGCGCATGAGGGTGCCGTCGTTCTGGCTGATGAAGAACGGCGCGTCGATCGAGAGGGCGCCGAGCGCCACCCGGAACGAGGCGACGACACGACCGGCGAGATCGGCCAGGCTGGCGTTCATGATGGCCGCGTTCTCTCGCTCGAGAAGACCGATGCGACCGATGCGCGCCGAGAGCGTCACGGCGGCGTCCGGGAGCTCTTCGAGGAGGATCCCCCGGGCCCGTTCCTCCAGGTCGGCGTTGACCGGAGAGAACAGACCCACGACCGCCGCCGCCCGGAGCCCTTTGCGCTTCATGTCGCGGGCGGCGTCGCGCACACCGACTTCGTCGAAGGGCGCGTTGACACGGCCGTCGCACTGATAGCCGCCGCGGATGAGGTAGGGATGGGTGCCGACGGCACGGCGGAGGTCGGCGGGCCAATCGACCAGCGGCGGGAGCGCCTGCGCGGCCGGCAACGCGATTCGAAGCACCGCCACCTCCAGGAGGTCGCGCCGCTCGACAAAGGCGTTGGTGAACTGGGTGGTGCCGATCATCACACTCTCGATCCGATCGGCGGCGACACCGGAATCCGAGAGCACGGCGCGGATCGCCGCGACGATTCCGTCGCTCACGTTGTCGCTCGTCGCCGACTTGTGGCTGGCGACCAGGCCGCGGCCGTCCATCACGACCGCGTCGGTGTTGGTGCCCCCGACGTCGACTCCGATCCTCAATTCGATCTCCCTCTCTGTCCCAGGCGCGACCTGGGGTCGGGCTACACGCGGGGGAGGACGTCTCGCGCCGCGAGGGCGAGCTGGCTCTCCATCTCCTCCGCGGACGCGACCGTCAGGCACACCTGCGCGGCCCCGGCCCCGAGGAGCGCCCGGACCCGCTCGGCGCACTCGTCCGGCGTCCCGGCGACGGCGAGCTGGCCGATCCACTCGCCCGGCATCTCCTTGGCGACGACCGCGGGATCTCCGAGAGCCTGGAGGTCGGCGATCGCGTCGTTGATGCCCAGGGGCTCGGTGAGCGGACTCGGGCCGACGGCGGTGATGTAGTGGGCGATCACCGCGCCCGCGGCGGCGTGTGCCTTGGCGCGATCGGTGTCGCACGCGAAGATCGCGAGGACGGGGAGCTCGTGCCGGGTCCGGCCCGAGCGCGCGGCGCCGCGTTCGATATGTCGCTTTGCCGCCTCGAGGTAGGGGGGCGCGATCAGCACGCTCCCGAGTGTCCCGTCGGCCACTTCCCCGGAGAGTTCGAGCGAGCGCGGCCCCAACACCCCCGTGACGATCCGTGTCCCGGGGCAGGGGTGCGAGAGATGGATCTGGTCGCAGTGGAAGTGCCCCTGGTGCTCGGTCACGGTGTCGCCTTCGAGCAGACGGCGGATGATGGTCACGGCTTCGCGCAAGGTCCCGAGCGGCGATCGGGGACGAAGCCCCATCTGCTCGGTCCAGGCCGGAACACCGTGACCGATCCCGGCGACGAGTCGTCCCGGATAGGCGCGCCCGAGCGTGGCGATCTCCATGGCGGTGACCGCCGGGTGACGCGCGACCGACGAGACGATCCCGATTCCACAGCGGAGACGCGACGTCGAGCCCAGCACGATCCCGGCGCTGGAGAACGCCGCCAGTTCGAAGTAGTCCTCCGCCGCCCAGACGTCGCGGTAGCCGAGCTCTTCGATCGCCCGCGCCAACCCGGGGAGCCGTTCGGGCGGGAGATAGGGCGGGATGCACACCGCGAGGGGGTGGTCGTAGCGGGCGTAGTCCACGGGGAGCGCTCCTCGGGCTCGTCGGGTCAGGGGGCGATGCCCCGCGCTTCGAGTGCCGCGAGCACGTCTTCGGGGGCAATCGGAATCTTGGGGATTCGCACCCCGATCGCGTCGGCGACCGCGTTGCCGATGACCGCCGGCGCCAACACGAGCGACGGCTCGGCGGCGCCCTTGGCGCCGAAGGGTCCGCTGTCGTCGGGATGCTCGAGGAGCAGGGTCTCGACCTCCGGAATGTCGATCGCCAAGGGCAACCGGCAGTCCTTGAGGGTTCGCTCGAGGTAGCGCCCGTCGCGCACCCGCAGCCCTTCGTAGAGCGCGTACCCGATCCCCTGACACACACCACCCTGGATCTGTCCCCGCACCGCCGTCGGGTTGATGGCGGTCCCCACCTCCTGGGCCACCACGTAGCGCACCACCCGCACCCGGCCGGTCACCGGGTCGACGGCGACCTTGGCGAAGTGGACGTGATAGGTGGGGGTCGGGAGCGCGGGAAACGCGAGCCCGCTGGCGCGCGAGGTGTCGAACGCGATCGGCGCCTCGCTGTGCCGGCCGGTGCCCACGATGGCGCCCGAGCCGAACGCGGCGGCCGCCAACACCTCGACGAGCGCGAGACGTTTCTCTGGCTGACCGGTGGCGAGCACGAAACCGTCGTCGAGGTCCAGATCCGCGGGGTCGGTTCCCATGAGCCTCGCCGCATCGGCGAGGACCTTCTCCCGTACCTCGACCGCGGCGTACTGGGCGGCGCGACCGACCGCCCGCGTGGTCCGGCTGCCCTGGGCGCCGCCGTCGTAGCCACTGCTGTCGGTATCGGGAGGGGCCACGTGCACCTGGCTCGGGTCGAGCCCCAGCACCTCGGCGACGACCTGCACGACGCCCTGGTAGATCGCTCCGGTTCCGATATCGCAGCCGCCGGTCACGACGTGCGCGGTGCCGTCTTCGTTGAGCTTGACGCTGGCCGAGCCCGGGAGCGGATTGGTGAGCCACACACAGGTCGCGATGCCGATCCCCTCGAGGGGCTCTTTCTCCCGGTCGAGCGTCGCCCAGGGTGCGCTGCGTTCGATCGCGTCGAATCCTTCGCGCGCGATGTGGACGTCGTCGAGCACCTGTCCGTTGAGCAGGGGCTCGCCGTCGCGCAGCAGCTGGCGCAGCCGATAGTCGCGCCGGTCGACACCGAGCTCGTCGGCGATGTGATCCATGTGCTCTTCGACCGCGGTGCAGATGGGCACGCCCGACACCCCGCGAAACGCGCCCGTGGGGGTCGAGTGGGTGTAGATCAGCCGGAATCGCAACCGGGCTTCGGCGACCCGATAGCAGCCCGCGCCCATGAGCAGCACGATTCCCGACATCAGCGGGAGCTCGCCGGAGTACGCCCCGTTGTCGTGGTCCGAGAGCAGCTCGCGCCCGAGGATGTTGCCCTCGGCGTCGAGGGCGGAACGGATGGTGATCTCCGCTCCCTCCCGGCTGGTGGCGACCAGGAGATCCTCGTCGCGAGTGAACGCGAGCTTCACCGGCCGACCCGCCGCGGCGCGCGACAACAACGCGGCGTAGGGCTCGGGGCCGAAGTCGAGCTTGCCGCCGAAACCGCCGCCTACCGTCTGGCCCTCCACGCGCACATCGCTCGGCCGGACGGCGAGAAACTGCGCCACCCGGTCGCGGAGGTTGAAGATGTACTGATGGCCGCTCTGGATGACGTAGCGTCCGTCGCGGTAGTGGGCGACCGCGGCCTTGGGCTCGAGGTATCCCTGGTACTGGCGCCCGAATGCAAAGCGATCCTCGACCACGCGATGGGCCGACCGAAAGGCCTCCTCGAACCCCTCGGTCGTGTGTTCCCACTGGGCGGCGACATTGCCGTCCCGGTGGAGCGCGACCCCGGGGAGACACGCGTACTCCGAGAGCTCCGGATGCACCCGCGGCGCGTCGGGGGCGAGGGCCGAGGTGGGGTCGGTCAGCACGCGAGCCTCTTCGAGCTCGAGCTCCACCGCCTCGAGCGCCGCCCGGGCCTGCTCGACGCTCTCGGCGGCGATCGCCGCGATAGGCTCTCCCGCATAGCGGACCCGCTCCTGCGCAAAGAGCGGCGTGTCCCGGATGACCCAGCCCGCCAGATCCGTCGGGGCATCCGCCGCGCAGACGACGGCCCGGACGCCCGGCATCTGTTTCGCGCGCGAGAGGTCGAGCCGCACGATCCGACCCGCCGGAAGGGGGGAGCGCAAGACCGCTCCGTGCAGGAGTCGCCCGGGGGCGAGGTCGGCGGTGTAGGTCGCGCGACCCGTGACCTTCGCGCGACCGTCACGGCGAACCGTGCTCTGTCCGACCACCTTCACGACGGACCTCCCTGCTCTCGACATCCCACGGCCTGGCGAGCGGCGCGAACGATCGCCGCATAGCCGGTGCAGCGACAGAGATTCCCGGACAGCGCTTCGCGGATGCGATCCACCGACGGGTCGGACTCCGCGCGCAAGAGCGCCGTGAGCGTCATGACGATGCCCGGTGTGCAGAACCCGCACTGCACCCCACCCGTCTCGAGGAGCGCGTTCTGGAGCGGAGACAAGGTCTCGCCACCGATGCCTTCGATGGTCTCGACCGATCGTCCGTGGGCCGACCCGCCCGGGTAGAGACAGGAGGCGACCGGTCGGCCCTCCACCAACACGGTACAGGCGCCGCACTCGCCTTCGCGGCACCCGTCCTTGGTACCCGTCAGGAAGAGGCGGTCGCGCAACACGTCGAGGAGGACTTCGCGGGGTTCGATCTCGACCTGCTCGGCACGCCCGTTGACCTGCAACCGGATCTTCACGATCGCCTCCGCCGACGGGCCACGCTACGTCGCCGCAACGGCCGCACGACACTCTCGCACCGCGCGTATCAAGAGCCGCGGAAGAACGGCGCGGCGATAGCTCGCGGACGCGCGCTCGTCGTCGACCGGCGACGACTCCGCCGCGAGCCTCTCGCCCGCCCGGGCGATCCGGTCGGGGTCGAGTGGCCCCACGAGCAGCCGCTCCGCCTCCACCGCGCGGGTCGGGACGGGGCCGACCGAACACGTCGCGAGACGGGCCGCCGCGACCTCGCGCCCGGAGGTCTCGAAGTCGAGGCGCGCCGCGAGCCCGGCGATCGCGACCTCCATCGCGCCCCGCCGCCCGACCTTGAGGTAGACGTCGGCGCTCGTCTCCGGTGGCGGGTCGAGGGAGAACGCGGTGACGAGCTCGTCGGCCTGGCGTCGCGTCTCACCCGAGCCCGTCAGGAACCGGCCGAGTTCGACGCTGTGCTCACCGCGCGCGGCACTGCGCAGCGTGACGAGCGCGTCGTGGACGAGGAGCGGTGGGAGCAGATCCGCGCTGGGTGATGCGTCGCACACGTTGCCGCCCAGCGTGGCGACGGATTGCGTTTGCCAGCCACCGACGCATCCGGCGGCCTGGCACACCGCGCGATAGCGATCGCAAAGAAGCGGATGCTCCGCCACGTCTCGAAGTGTCGTGAGCGCCCCGATCACGACGCGATCACCGTCGCGCGAAACACCGGCGAGTTCGCTCCGCAGCCCGTCGAGTTGGACCAAGGTGTCGGGATTCGACACGCCCTGTGCCAGTCTTCGCATGACGTGGGTGCCGCCGGCGAGCAGCTCGGCGCGGTGACGGCGCGCGGCCAACACGTCCAGTACGTCGTCGATCGTCTCGGCTCGCAGGAACTCCACGATCCGAACGGTAGGTCGGGGGGTCCGACCCCGTCCACGGTCTCGTCCCCGTCGGCACCGGACCCCCGGGAGCCCTGGATGGTGGGGGAGCCGCGGGGTCGCCAGGTGGGCGCAAGACGGCGAGGCCCGGCGCTAACGTCTCGGCTCCGCTCCGATTTCTCCCGATGCCGAGCGTCTCGCGTCCGGTGGGGTCCAGCTTCGCGTCCGGGGTCCGCCGCGCTCCGCGGCGGGCTGCTCCGTCGCGCGGGGAACCGGAGGCGGGAGCCGCCCTTCGACGCACAGGTCGCGGGATTGCGGGCCCACGTATGTCACCATCCGGAGCGCGGGAATCGTGCGAAGCCCCACTGCATGGGAGCCCAGAGCGTTGGTCGAGGGCGGAGACGGACGGGCAAAGGGCGTGGTGCGGATCCTCCGCCTGGCGTGGTCGATCGCGTCGCTCTTCGTCGTGGAGAGCCTCGTCTTCGGCGTGTCGCTGCTCCCCGCGGTCCTCTTCTGGCAGTGGCACCTCACGTGGCAACTCGAGCCGCCCTGGTTTCGGGTGTTCGTCCTCTCGATGGCGGCGATCCCCGCGTATCTCGTCTTTGCGGTGGCCTTCATGATGCTCTCGGCGCTCGCGATGCGCATCGCGGGCTGGCGCCCCCCGCGCCGGGCAGAGGTTCGGATCGACGCCTTCGAATGGCCCATGCTCGATTGGATCCGCTACACGATCTCGTTTCACATGGTGCGGGTGTTCTCGGGGAGCTTCCTCCGCACGACGCCGCTCTGGGTGCTCTACATGCGTCTCAACGGTGCGCGGTTGGGACGCCGTGTCTGGGTCAACTCCCTCGACGTCACGGACCACTGCATGCTCGAGTTCGGAGACGACGTGGTGATCGGCGGCGGGGTGCACCTCTCGGGTCATACCGTCGAGCGGGGTCTCTTCAAGACGGCGCCGGTGGTGCTCGGGCGGGGTGTGACGATCGGGGTCGGGGCCAATATCGAAATCGGTGTCGAGGCGGGACCCGAGTGTCAGATCGGCGCGCTCTCGGCGGTGCCCAAGTTCCAACGACTCGAGGGCCACAGCACCTACGTCGGCATCCCCGCCCGAAAGATCGAGACCCGGGCGGACGCGGCTTCGGCCGAGTCCCGTCGACCCGAGCCGCCGCGGGAGACGGGCCGATGACGCCGGCCTCCGCGCCGCCCGCGCTGGTCTTCGTGCCCGGGCTCGATGGCACGGCCCTCATGTTCTACCGGCAGATTCCCCTGGCCGCCGAGCGGTTTCGCCCGATGGGGTTCCCGCTCCCGAACGACGCCGCGCTCGACATGGACGACCTGGTCGCCGCGCTGGCGACGTTTCTGGACCGCGAGGCGGGTCCGGAGGTGGTGCTCTGCGGTGAATCCTTCGGAGGCGCCCTCAGCCTGAGCTTCGCTCTCGCGTATCCCGATCGGCTCCGCGGGCTGGTGATCCTGAACTCCTTCCCGGTGATCCGCGAGCGTTGGAAGCTCTATTTGGGGCCCCTCGCGCTTCGCTTGCTGCCGTGGGGCGCGATGCCGATCGTGCGCCGGTTCACGGAGGCCCGACTGCACAGCCCCCACGCCCGTCCCGAGGATCTGCGCGAGTTTCGCGAGCGCTCCAAGCGGATCGGCAAGGCGGGGTACCTGCGGCGTCTCGAGATCTTGCGTCGCTACGACATCCGCGACCGGCTGGGCGCGCTACGCCCGCCCACGCTCTTTCTGGCCGGGGATCGCGATCGCCTCCTCCCGGCCGTATCCGAAGCGCAATACATGGCCGAGCGGGTCCCGAGGGGGAAGGCGGTGGTGCTCCGGGGCTACGGGCACATCTGTATGATCAACCACGACTTCGATCTCATGGACTACATCGGCCCGTGGTTCGAGCGGGAGCTCCGCGCCCCGGGTCGATCGGTCGACTCGACGTCGTAGCCCCCGGCCCGTCTACCCCCCGGTGACGCCGTCGAGATCCGGCGCCGGGTGCCCGCGAAGCAGGAGCGCCGCCATCGCCGCGCCGCCGAGGAGCGCGCCCATCCAGAACTGGTGAACGCCCAGCCCCGGGATCCCCCACACGCCGGTCACCCACAGGACGACGCCGAAGAGCAGCGCGGGCCCCACCACCAGGGCCGACCACAGCCCCGGGAAGATCGGCCGGAACGCGACGGCGTGGGCCGTGACCACGCCGGCGCCCATCCACACCGCGAAGTGGAGCACGCTGTAGACCGCCGCGCGAGCCGGATCGGGATCCGCCCCGAGCGCCGCCTCGAGGCCGTCGAAGAAGTGGGCGTGGAGCACGCTCGGGGTCCGCAGGAACGCGCCGGTCAACAGATCGTAGAGCGTGAACACGGCGAGCACGCACGCGCCCGCCACGCCCCCGGCGAGGAGGCCTCGGCTGAGGATCGGGTGGTCAGTGTCCATGCCCCCGTATCGACCGATCGGCCCCGGACCTTTCGCCGGCCGGACGTGTCGGCTCGGCGCCGCGGCGCGACCTTGGAGTCGCCTCGCCCGCTCGCCTGGCGACGAAGAACTCGTAGCCGTACCAGTCGGGAAAACGCCGTCGGAGCTCGATCTCGCGCTCGGTGGTGTCGAGGAGGGCCCGAGCGCTCCGATCTCCCGCGTAGCGGGCTCTGAGCGCCGGAAGCTTCGCGGCGAGGGGCGCGTAGTAGTGCTCCCACCAGGCGGTGTCCGGAAGGGTGAAGTGCCCGAGCGGGTCGTAGCCGGCGGCGCGGAGGGCCTCCAGGCGCGTCTCCACGTCTCGCACGGCCGGGTACTCCGCATTCCAGAACCCGACCAGGGGAGCCGGCGGGTGGGGCCGGAGCCACACCAACTCGGTGACCGCGAGGCGTCCCCCCGGCCGGAGCAGGCTCCGCCACGCGGCGAGGGCCGTCTCGAAGCCGGCGATGTAGGCCGCGCCCTCGCACCAGAGGAGGTCGAAGCTCTCCGCCGCGAAGGGCAAGGCCCTCATGTCCGCGACGAGGGCGGCGATCCGGAACGCGACCTCGTCACGCGTGGCGCGCCTCTCGAGCTCCCGCAGGTACGCGGGGAGGAGATCCACGGCGGTGACGGTTCCGTCGAGGGCCCTCGCCAGGGCCACCGTTTGCATACCCGGGCCACATCCGATGTCGAGCACGCGAACGCCTGCCGGGAGCTCCCCACAAAGCGACAAGGCCCGCAGGGTGCTCTCGTCGCAGCCCGGCCCCTGTCTCGGGAGGCCGTGTTGGATCTCCAAGAACACGTCGAAGAGGTCGGGGTCCTCGATCATCGAGTCCTTTCCGGGTTGCGGGGCGCGGCGGGGTGTCGCGACGTGTTCGAGGTGTCGTGGTGAGCGTCTGCGGGCGCGCGGCCCGGGCGCCCAGCGTTCTCGAGATCGTTCCGCGGCGCGGAGCCTAGCCGGTGGGCCCGCTGCGGAACGGGGGTGCGAGCGGCCGCGAGAGACGGCTGCGTTCGGGTTTGGAAGCGTCCGGCTCTCCCCGTATGATTGGGGGGTGGTGAGAAGCCGAGTCGGCAAAATGTTCACGGTCGGAGCGCTCGCGCTCCTGGTTCTCGCCTACGGCGGCGTCTCCGCGTCGCACCACCACGACCTGGACGACCACGGCGAGCGTCTCGACCACACCTGTTTCGTCTGCGAGACGTCGTCGCCGCTCGATGCGACCGGGGCGGTGTCCCCGTCGCTTGTCGCGTTGCCCCCGGAGTGGTCCCGCCCGCTTCCCGCGCACCCGGGGGTCGTCGCGGAGATCACCCGACGCCCGGGCGCCGCGCGCGCTCCGCCCGCGCTTCCGTCCCGCTGAGCCCACCCCGAAGTTCCGACCTGCGCTCGCGCCGCGCGGCCCGTCCGCGCCGGTCGCCTCACCCCCTGTCCGAAGGAGGGCCGGAGACATGGGTCCCCCCTGCACCTGGCCGATCGACTCGACGGGTCGCCCACGCCGCCTGTACGGCGGTGGCGACCGCGGGTCCACCCGAACACGCGTCGCGGCGCCGGTCGCTGGAGCCGGCCCGAGGGTCCGATGAGTAAACGAGAACACGACGAGACCTGTCGGGCGCTGACCCACCTCATCGAGCGCTCCCTCGAGGGGCATTCGTCGCGGTGGGTGCTGGTCGTGTCGCACCCCCACGAGAGCGAGGAGGCGGCCTACGTCCAGACCTACGCGAACGTCGACGATTCCACGCTCGCGCCGATGCTCCGGGCGGCAGCCAGGATGCTCGACAAGCACCGCCGGAGGGTCGCGCATTGAACCCCCAGCGATTCACCCACGGACAGCAGCTCGCCGCGCTCGTGGTCTCGTGGCGTCTGCGGACCACCTTCCACCACGCGCTCGACATGGTCGCGCGGCCCTACCGGGGGAACGTGTCGGGGTTCTGGGAGAGGGCGGCCGCCACCCTGCTGGCGGGACGGCTCCCCGAGCCGGAGACAGAGCTCCGGGAGGGCTCACGATGCGCCTGCCCGGATTGCCCGGCCTCGGTCGTGTCCCGTCCCGGGTAGAGACGGGCGCGGTCCACGCGACCTCGAGGCCTGCGCGCGGCGCCCGACCTCGGGGCCCGCGCGCGCTCGAGGCGCTGCGATCTGCTACCCGTCCCTGCACCCGACCGCACGAACGCTTCGACGACGGCCTGGATGGGGGTGAGCATGAAGCGAGTGGTGTTGGTTCTTCTTCTCGTGGCGGGATGGGTCGCTCCGGCGCCCGCCGAGACGGGGTTCCAGTTCGCCGCCGGAACGACGCGGGTCCCCGACGACCCGCACGTCGACGGGTTCCGGATCTCGTTCTTCCACGGGGAGAACGAGCGGATGAACGGGTTCGATTTCGGGATCCTGTCCCTGAGCTCGACCCGGGACCGGTCGGGGCTGGCGACGATCTTCGGGGTCAGTCGGACGACCGGCACCTCCTCGGGGCTCAACGCCGCGTTCATGATCGTGCACGAGGGCGAGGCCAGCGGGGTGAACGCGGGGTTTCTCAACTTCGTGAAGACGCTGAAGTCGGGGCTCAACCTCGGCTTCATCAACGTCACCGAGGGATTCAGCTCGATGGACCTCAGCGGGATCGGTGTGTCCGACCGATCGAACGTCCAGGTGGGCTTCATCAACGTGACGAAGAAGATCGAGAACTTTCAATTCGGCTTTGTGAACATCGCCGAGAACGGGTTTCTCCCGGTCTTTCCGATCTTCAACGTCCCGAAGCAGTAGCCCGTCGCGCGCCGGGGGACCGCCAACGCGATCCCCCTGGCGGCGTCTCGGCGATCTGCCGGTAGACTCGGCCTGCGCGACCCCCGGATCCAGCCAATGCGACGAGCCCTTCGGACACGGGTGCGGCCGCGGGCCCGGATCCCGCGACGCGGTGCGGCCCGCGGCCGCCCGCGAGGAGAACTCCACGTGACCGATCGAGGCGACACCCGCCCTGTGCCCACGAATTGCCCGTCGCTCCGCGCGCGGATCCCGACACGGTGGAGCGGGGTGATCCTCGCGCTCGGGCTCGTGTGGGGCGCGCTCCCCGCCCTCGCGGACAACACCGCAGTCCGACCCGGCTCGGTGATCGACGCCCGCAACGTCCAGACGATCGCGCCGTGGGTTCCCGAGCCGCTGCGTCCCTATACGATCGACGGGTTCGACGACCTGCGCATGGAGATCGTCGCCACCGAGGACTACCCGCTCCATCCGAAGTACGTCGAGGCCACCGTGAAGTTCGCCTGTCAGGCCTCGTTGGGTCCCGATCGACAGCTGCGTGACTACACGGCGGGTCAGCCCTTTCCCCACTCGACCTGGGCGGTCGAAGCGACGTCGCACGCCTGCGATCTCGATCTCGCCGGGCCCGACGCGGGGCTCCGCCTCGCGTGGAACATCAACCACCGGTGGGTGGGGGGCGGGATCGTGATGCCCCACCAGGCCCAGAGCTTCTGGCGCGCCGCCGGGGACAACACCTGGAAGTACGCGCACTCCCACTACCGCCGCACCTACTTCAGCCACCGGGCCGATCTCCTCCCGGGCACCACCATGCTCGTCCCCGACACCGACGTCGAGTGGGCCGAGTACACCGAGCTGGTGGCCCCCTTCGACCTGCGGGGGTTCTCGATCCTGGCCTTCCGCTACCGCGATTCCCGGGCGCGCCCCGACGACGCCTGGAGCTACGTCCCGAGTCTCCGGCGGGTGCGGCGGATCTCGGCGGAAGAGAAAGCGGACGCGTTGGTCGGGTCCGACTTCACCCTCGAGGACTTCTACCTCTTCTCGGGCTACGTGTGGGACCAGGACTGGGTGTACCACGGGGAGTCCGAGATGCTCGTCCCGCTCGATACGGCGCGCCGCTGCTTCCCGCTGAACCTCCCGTCGTGGGACGGGACGATCGGAGACCTCGGCGACGAATCGGACTTTCGCTCCTGTCGCTTCGGTCCCTACGACGCCCTGCCCTTTGTCGACGAGCGCTGGCAGGTCCGCACGGTGTTCACGCTCGAGCAGCGCCCGAAGCGCGAAGACCACCCCTACTCGCGCAAGCTCCTGTGGTTCGACAAAGAGACCTACGCACCGATCGCGTTCCTCGCCTACGACCGCGACGGTCAGCCCTTCCGGACCACCTGGTACGTCCACGATTGGAGCGAGACCGACGGGCGACCCGAAACGCAGGGGCACTACGCTCCGCTGATCGTCGCCAGCATGGTGGCCAACGTCCAGCGAGGGGTGTCGAACCTGATGCTGACCTTCGGCACCGACGGAGACGACCTGAGCGCCGCCGAGGCGCGGCGTCTCTTCGACGTCACCCGGCTCAAGCGCAAGGCGCGCTGAGACGTATCGCCCCCCGACCGGGCCGATCGGGAGCCGGTGGACCGCTCCCGACGACGCCGCCCGCTCGCCCGCGAAAGGAAGACCCATGACGACCGTATTGATCACTGGCACGAACAAGGGGGTGGGGCTCGAGCTGACGAAGCTCTACGCGGGACGCGGCGATACGGTCCTCGCCTGTTGTCGCGATCCCGAGGCCGCGACCGAGCTCGCCGCGGTGGCGGGAGACGTGGAGGTACACGGTGTGGTGGTCGGCGACGACGCGTCGGTGAAGACGCTGTCCACGGTGCTGGGCGGACGTCCGATCGACCTGCTCATCAACAACGCGGGCACCGTGGGACCGGATGCCGCCGCGCAGAACTCGTACACGATGGACTTCGACGGCTGGGCGGACACCTTCAACGTCAACACGATGGGCCCGGTGCGCGTGCTGCACGCGGTGATGGAGAATCTCAAGGCCGCCGGGGCGGCGAAGGTCATGACGGTGACCAGCCAGATGGGCGCGCTCTCTCTCGACGTCGTGATGGTGCACGCCTACTGCGCGAGCAAGGCGGCGGTCAACAAGTTCATGCGGCTCGCGGCGATCGACCTCAAGCAGGACGGCATCGCGGTGGGTCTGGTCCACCCGGGCTGGGTGCGCACCGACATGGGCGGCCCGAACGCCGAGCTCAGCGCCGCCGAGAGCGCCGCGGGAGTCGCCGCCGTCTGCGACCAGCTCTCCCTCGAAAACTCGGGGGGGTTCTGGAAGTGGACCGGAGAGACCCACGACTGGTAGACGGCACGAGCGCCGTGCAGCGCCGGCGGGCCGGGTTTACACTCGGGCTGGCGACACACGTCCAAGGAGGCCACCCGTGGAGTTGTTCGACCCGACCCAGCTGAACTGGATCGAGCTCAAAGGCGGTGAGGAGTTCGACTACCCGATCGACTACGCCTTCGCCGTGCTCAGCGCCCGGCCCGACGGTCACATCGACGTGGTGTTTCGCTGGGAGCCCAACTCGTACTGCCACTTCCACCGCCACCTCGTCGACACGACCACCACCGTGCTCCGGGGCGAGCACCACCTGATCGAGATGGACCAGGGTGTGGAGCTCGAGCACAAGGTGCGCGTCGCCGGCGACTACGCCCACAAGCCCGCCGGCGACGTCCACATGGAGTACGCCGGCCCGTCGGGGTCGATGCTGCTCTTCAATATGTACGCCCCCGACGGACGTCTCTTCGAGATCCTCGACAAGGACGAGAACGTCCTCGGCGAGGCGACGATCGAGAATCTCGTGTCCGGCCGCCTCGGCTGATCGGCGCCGCCCTCGAGCCTCGGTGGGACCGCGGAGGGGCCTTGTGATGCTGACCACACGGGTCTGCGAGCCCGCGCTCCTCGAGAAGGACCTGGCGGGTCGCGTCTACGTCGTCACCGGCGCGAACTCCGGGGTGGGGCGGGCGACCGCGGAACAACTCGCGCGCCAGGGAGCGCGCGTCGTCGCGGGATGCCGGCGGGTCGACGCCGGGGCAGCGGCCTTCGTCGGGCTCGGCGAGGTTCCGGGTTCGGTGGAGGTGGTGGAGCTCGACCTCGGCCGCCTCGACTCGGTGCGCGTCTTCGCCGAGGCCTTCGCGGCGCGCGCCGATCGCCTCGACGGTCTGGTGAACAACGCCGGGGTCATGATGTGTCCGGAGGGACGCACCGCGGACGGCTTCGAGACCCAGCTCGGGGTGAACCACCTGGGGCACTTCCTGTTGACCGAGCTGCTCCTCGACACGCTCCGCGCCAGCGCGCCCTCGCGCATCGTGTGTGTCTCGAGCGTGCTCCACGTGGGAACGCGCAAGCAGGTGGGCGAGATCGACCTCGACGACCCTCACTTCGAACGCCGACCCTACGACAAGACCCTGTCCTACACCCAGTCGAAGCTGGCCAATGTGCTCCACGCCGCCGAGCTGGCGCGGCGGCTCGGAGACAGCGGCGTGTCGGCGTTCTCCGTACACCCCGGCTGGGTGCGCACCAACCTGGTGCAGCACACCATGCCGGCGTGGGTGCAGAACGTGGTGATGCGCCCCTTCAGCGGGCTGCTGGGGATGATCTCCCCCGAGGAGGGGGCGCAGACCAGCCTCCACTGTCTCCTCGACGACGACGCGCCGCGACACAGCGGTGCCTACTACAGCCAGCACAGCCTGCTCTATCCCCGCAAAGAGCACCGCTCGGGGGGCTGGCCGATGACGTCGCCCAACCCCAACGCGCGCGACGCGGAGCTCGCCGCGCGGCTCTACGAGCGCAGCCGCGAGTGGGTCGGGCTCGCGTCGGCTTGATCCGTGGAGACGGCCGCTCCGGTCAGACCGGATCGGCGCCGAGACGGGGAATCGGGTGGGTGCCGAGGGCGACGCACACGTTCTTCGTCTCCATGAAGAACTCGAAGCTGTAGTCGCCGCCGTCGCGACCGATGCCCGAGGCCTTCATGCCGCCGAAGGGCGCGGGGAGATGGCGGTTGTTCTCGGAGTTGAGCCAGATCATCCCGGCGTCGAGGTCTCGGGCGAGACGGTGACCACGCTCGAGGTCGCCGGTCCACACGTAGGCCGCGAGGCCGTAGCGCACGTCGTTGGCGAGGCGCAGCGCCTCCGCCTCGTCGGCGAAGGGCACGACGGTGAGGACGGGGCCGAAGATCTCCTCCTGCGCCACCCGCATCGCGTTGTGCGCACCGAGGAGCAGCGAGGGGGGCGTGCAGGGTGGCGTCGCGGCGGGGGCGCTCACGACCTGGGCGCCCTCTTCCGCCGCGATCTCCAGATAGCGCGCGACCTTGGCGCGGTGGGTGGGGTGGATCAAGGGGCCGAGCTCGGTGTCCGGGTCGAGGGGGTCGCCGACGCGGATGCCCGCGAGGCGGGCGCGGAGGCGGTCCGCGAACACGTCGTGGATGCTCTCCTCGACGAGGAGCCGGCTGCTCGAGGTGCAGCGCTCCCCGTTGAGGCTGAAGATCATGAAGACCACGGCTTCGAGGGCGCGATCGAGATCGGCGTCTCCGAACACCAGCACCGGATTCTTCCCGCCGAGCTCGAAGTGCACGCGCTTCAAGGTCGGCGCTCCCTGCGCCATGATCGCCGCCCCGGTGGCGGACTCGCCGACGAAGGCGATGGCGCGGATCGGCAGGGCCTCGGTGAGGGCGCGCCCGGCGACCTCGCCCACGCCGTGGACGGTGTTGAGCACTCCGTCCGGGAGTCCCGCATCGCGGGCGATCTCGGCCAGGAGCACCGCGGAGAGGGGACTCCACTCTGCGGGCTTGTGGACGACGGTGCAGCCCGAGGCCAGCGCCGGTGCGATCTTCCACGTGGAGAGCATGAAGGGCGTGTTCCACGGAGTGATCACGCCGACGGGTCCGATCGGCTGCCGCAACGTGTAGTTGAGGTGGCGCTCGGCGGGGAGCGCGAGCCCGTCGCGGGCGCTCTCGGCGCGGTCGGCGAAGAAGCGGAAGTTCTCGGCCGCTCGCGCCGCCGCCTTGCTCATGAAGCGGATGGGCTGGCCGGTGTCGCTCGATTCGACCAGGGCGATTTCGTCGGCGCGGGCCTCGATCCCGTCGGCGATGCGGTGGAGCAGCGCCTTGCGGGGCGCCCCGCCGAGGGAGGCCCAGGGACCGAAGGCGTCCTCCGCCGCCCTGGCCGCACGCTCGACGTCTGCGGGCTGTCCTGCGGCCACGCGCGCCAGGAGCGCGTCGTCGAAGGGCGCCCTCGTCTCGAAGGTCTCGCCCGCGACGGGCTCGAAGCGACCGCCGACGAAGTGACCGACCGGGGTGTCGCGGAAGCGGACCAACGCGGCGTCGGCGCGGGCGCGGTGCTCGGCGAGGCTCACGGGTCCCCCCCTTGTCGCTCGCGCACGCGCTCGTGGATCGTGTTCTGACGCCACGCGAAGACGCCGTCGATCTCCCGGATCTCGATCGACAGCGCGAGCGATGCCCAATGGGGCGTGTCGCGGAACGCGGTGCACAGCGTCTCCATCAACGCCTCGCCGACCCGCTTCTTGGTCTCGGTGTCGCGGCCGGCGCCGAGCCGCACCTGGAGGTCGAGAAAGGCGTTCTCCGGGGCGCCGTCGGCGATCGCGGCGAGATCGCAACGGACGGCTCGCGTTCGGGTGCCGCCCAGGGGAAAGACCCCCGTGGCGAGGGCGGTGTCGTGTACGCGCTGCACGACGTCGCGCTCGCGTACGGTCGCGTCGAGGTTGGCGGAGTACTGGATCTCTAGGTGCGGCACGGCTCGCTCCTCGCGGCGCCAACGGGTACCGTGCGCCGGCCAGAGAATGGGAGAACGGGATGCGGATCGCGAGCTTCGAACGCCCGACGGGCGGCGTGGGGTACGGACGGATCGAGGGGGCGGGGATCGTCGACCTCGGGGCACGACGCGGCGATGACACCCTCCTCGAGGTCCTCGCGGAGCCCGCCCGGGCGGAGGAGGCCGCGGGGGCGCCGGCGGACTACGGCCTCGACGAGGTCGTGTTGCTGCCGCCGATTCCCCGGCCGCCACGGATCCTGTGTGTCGGGGTCAACTATCTCGACCGCAACGCCGAATACCGCGACGGGAGCGAGGCGCCCCGCTACCCGAGCCTGTTCATGCGCGCCCCCGCGTCCTTCGTGGGCCACGGGGGCGCGATCTGGCGCCCTCCGGAGTCCGACCAGCTCGACTACGAGGGAGAGATTGCGTTGGTCATCGGGCGCGGCGGCCGAAGGATCCCCCGCGAGCGCGCGGGAGCGCACATCGCGGGGATCACCTGTTGCAACGAGGGCGGGGTTCGCGACTGGATCCGTCACGGCAAGTTCAACGTCACCCAGGGGAAGAACTTCGACCGCAGCGGCGCCATGGGTCCCTGGCTGGTGAGCGCCGACGAGGTGGATCCTCTCGGCACCCTCGCGGTGGACACGCGGGTGAACGACGAAGCGCGTCAGCACGACACCACCGACCACCTGGCCTTTCCCTTCGACTTTCTGCTCCACTACATCTCGACCTTCACCACCCTCGAGTGCGGCGACGTCATCTCCACCGGGACGCCGCGGGGGGCGGGGATCCACCGGGACCCGCCGGTGTTTCTGGCGCCGGGCGACGTGGTCGAGGTGGAGGTCTCGGGCGTGGGCACCTTGCGCAACGTCGTGGTCGACGAGCCCGCCTAGACCCATCGGGGGGCCCGCGGTGGCCCCGGCCGCGGGAAGAGCGGGATCGAGCGCCAGGTCTTCGGGAGTCGCGATCGACGAGGCCACTCACTTATGATAGAAATAATTCATATCGAAAGTAAAGAGGTCGAATGCGCGACTTCGAACGCTCGCTCCCGATGTTGCTCTACCGGGCCCTCGACGACGTCCTGCCCCGGTTTCGCAGTCTGTTTTCGCGCTTCGGGCTGACCGAGACCCAGTGGCGCGTCCTCCGCGTGCTCTGGCAACGCGAGCACATCGGGCTCTCGGAGCTGGCGCGGGCGACGCGCATTCCGGCCCCGAGCCTGGTCGGGGTGATCGACCGGCTCGAAGACAAAGAGCTCGTCGCGCGTCGTCGCAGCGCCGGCGACCGGCGGGCCGTGGAGCTGGCGCTCACCCGCGCCGGGCACGCCCTCGAACGCGAGGTGCGCCCCCACGTTGCGCAGATCTATCGCGAGCTCGACGCCCTGCTCACCCCGGCGCAGTGGAAGACCTTGCGCTCCCTTTTCGACGAGCTCCACGCCGGGCTCGGCGCGGCCGAGTCTCCGGTCGAGCAGGCGGGGTAGCGAGCCCACCGGGAGGAGTGGACATGGGAGCCGTCGTCTTTGCCGCCAAAGTCTCGCACGTGCCTTCGATCTGGCTGTCGGAGCACTCCCCCGACCACCGCGGGATCCGCGATGCGGCGATCGCCTCGCTCCGCGAGCTCGGCCGTCGCGCGCGGGCCTGCGGGGCCGACACCTTCGTCGTCTTCGACGTGCACTGGATCGTGACGATCGGGTTCCACCTGAACGGCAACCCCCGGCACGCCGGGTCCTACACGAGCCACGAGCTCCCGCACTTCATCGAGAACCTCGATTACGCCTACCGCGGTCACCCCGCGCTCTCCGAAGCGATCGCCGCACGCGCCAACGACGCCGGGCTCAAGACCCGCGACCACCGGACGCCGGGTCTGGGGCTCGAGTACGCCACGCTGATTCCGATGCACCACATGAACCCCGAGGCGAGCTGCGCCGTGCTCCCGGTGGCGTGCAACGTCAACGCCAGCATCGACGAGTCGTTTCGCTTCGGCGCGTGTGTACGCGAGGCGATCGAAGCAAGCGACGCCCGGGTGGCGGTACTCGCCAGCGGCTCGCTCTCGCACCAGTTCTGGGAGAACGAACACGCCGAAGCCGGTCTCGACGCCATCAGCAGCGAGTTCAACCGCCAGGTCGATCTCCGCGTGCTCGAGCTGTGGCAAACGGGACGTCACACCGAGTTTCTCGCGATGCTCCCCGACTACGCCACGCGTTGTCGCGGCGAGGCGGGGATGGCCGACACCGCGATGCTCTTCGGCTTGCTCGGCGGGGCCGACTACCGGGGTCGCGGCGAGCTCGTGGGGGAGTACTTCCCGAGCTCGGGGACGGGACAGTGCAACGTAGAGTTCTCGCTCGCGGGCGCGCCCCGCTGAGCACGGGAGACCCAGACGATGGCGCTACGCACCGGAAAACAGTTTCTCGAAGGGCTCCGCGACGACCGGGAGGTGTGGCTCGGCGGAGAGCGGGTCGCCGACGTCACGGCCCACCCCGGGTTGCGCCGGGGCGCCGAGACCCTGGCCGCGCTCATGGACCGCAACCACCGCCCGGAGCTCCGCGAGGTGTTGACCTACCCGGTGGACGGCGGCGCCGAGCGCGCTCCGATGGCGCTGCTCCCGCCCCGCACCCGCGAGGACCTCGCGCGGCGCAGCGCCGCGATGCTCGACTGGGCGCGGGTGAGCGGCGGGATGCTCGGACGGACCCCCGACTATCTGAACGCGTCCTTCATGGCCTTCGCCGCCGCCCACGAGTTCTTCGCCGCCGTCCGTCCGGAATTCGGCGAGAACGTGCTCCGCTACTACGAGACGATCCGCGACCGAGACCTCGTCCTCACCCACACCCTGGTGAACCCCCAGGTGAATCGGCGGCTCACCGCGGACGGCACCCCCAGCCCCGAGGTGGCGCTGCACCTGGTGCGCGAGGACAGCCGCGGCCTGATCGTGCGGGGCGCGCGGCTTCTGGCGACCCTCGGGCCGATCTCCGACGAGCTCGCGGTCTTCCCCTCGACGGTCCTCAAGGTGAGCGCCGAGTCGCGCCCCTTCGCGCTGGCATTCGCCCTCCCCAACGCGACGCCGGGGATGAAGTACGTCTGCCGCGATTCCTACGACCACGGCAAGAGCCACTTCGACGCGCCGCTCGCGTCTCGCTTCGAGGAGATGGACGCGGTCGTGATCTTCGACGACGTCCTCGTGCCCTGGGAGCGGGTCTTTCTCTACGACGACCCGGCGGCCTGCAACGCCGCGTACAAAGAGACGAACGCGGTCGTCCACATGATGCACCAGGTGGTGTGCAAGAACGTCGCGAAAGCGGAGTTCATCGTGGGGTTGCTCTGTGCGATGGCGGAGGCGAGCGAGCGCGACCAGCTCCCGGCCGTGCAGGGGATGATCGCGGAGGCGATGTGGATCGCCGAATCGATGAAGGCCTTCCTGCGCGCCGCCGAGGCGGACGCCGCGCTCGACACATGGTCGACGATGACGCCGGCCCGGATGCCCCTCGACACCGCGCGCAACGTCTTTCCGAAGATGTACCCGCGTCTCGCCGAGCTCGTCCAGCTTCTGGGGTCGAGCTCGCTGATGGCGACCCCGTCCGAGGCCGACTTCGAGTCGCCGTTGGCCGAGGATCTCGAGCGCTACTTCCCGTTGGCGACCCTGGACGCCCGCGATCGCGTGGGGCTCTTCCGGCTGGCCCACGACGTCGCGGCCTCGGGCTTTGGCAACCGCCAGCTCCTCTACGAGCGCTTCTTCTTCGGCCCCCCCGAGCGGATGGCGAGCGCCTTCTACGGGATCTACGACAAGACGCCGCTCGTCGATCGCGTCCACGACTTCCTTCGCGGGGGGGCGGAAGACGCGGGGGAGGGCTGACCCCGGATCCGCGCGCGGCTGGCGACGCGGCGTTCAGCGCCGCGCGGAAGTCCGGAAGACCGGCTCGCTGCGACGCTCGATCTCGCGGTGACGGGCGGCGATCGGCGCGTCCCACTCGGTGTCGGTGAAGAGCCAGAACTGATCCTTGACGATCGCGTCGTGGACCTGGTCGGCGACCTCGGCGGGGTCCTTGCCGGCTTCGACCAAACGACGGGCGACCTCGATGAAGCGGGCGCCACCGCGGTCGCGCTCGGTCGTCGCGGCGCCGGGCCGGTTGCGCTCGGAGTCGACGATGCGGGTCGCGACGAAGCCCGGGCACAGACAGGTGACACCGACCCGGGATCCCTCGCGTCGGAGCTCGTGGTGGAGCGTCTCCGAGAGGGTCGCGACCGCGTGCTTGGAGACGTTGTAGGGGGCGCCGTAGGGCGACGAGACGTGTCCGGCGATCGAGGCGGTCGTCACGACGTGACCCTCGTCGTGCTCGACGAGGTGGGGGACGAAGGTGCGCAGTCCGTGGATCACGCCCCACAGGTTGACGTCGAGGGTCCAGTGCCAGTCGTCCTCGCTGAGGCTCCAGCTCTTGCCGTTGGCCCCGGAGACGCCGGCGTTGAGACACACGACGTGCACCCGGCCGTAGGCGGCGAGGGCTTCTCGGAGCAGGGTCTCGTGGTCGCCCGCCACGCCGACGTCGCAACGCACTCCCCGCACCTCGGCCCCGCCGTCGCGGAGCTCGGCGACGGCGGCGTCGAGGGCCGCTTCCTCGATGTCGGCGGCGACCACGCGCATCCCCGCCCGGGCAAAGCGCGCGCAAAAGGCCTTGCCCATGCCCGAAGCGCCGCCGGTCACGACCGCGGTCTTGCCATCGAGGTCCTGCATCGCGCGTTCCTCGCGCCCGTTGTCGGGAACCGGTCGCGGGGGCCGCTCGGCGCGGCCCCCGCGGGCAGGATCAGGCGTGGCCGTGACGCAGCAGCTTGCCCGGGGTCGCGCCGGTGCACTCGCCGTCTTCGAAGGTGACCTCGCCGTTCACCATGATGTAGCGATAGCCCTCGGCCTTCTGGATCCGGCGCCACTCGCCGGCCGGGAAGTCGTGGGCGATCTCCGAAGGCGTCGATTGGAGGGACTCGAAGTCGTAGATCACGAGGTCGGCGGGTCGCCCCTCGGCGATCACCCCGCGGTCTTCGAAGCCCGCCATCTTGGCCGGCAGCCCCGAGAGCCGGTAGTGCGCCTCCTCGAGCTCGAGCAGGTCGTTCTCGCGTACGAACTCCGCCAGGAAGTCGGTGGAGTAGCGACCGATCGTCACGAACTTGGTGTGGGCGCCGCCGTCGGAGACGCCGGGCACCGTGTACTCGCTCTTGAAGATGTCGCGGTTCTGCTCGACGTCGGTGTTGAAGGGCGGCGTGAAGATCACGGTCTGGAGCTTCTCGTCGACCACCAGATCGAGCATCGCGTCGATCGGGTGTCTCCCCTGGGCCTTGCCGAGCTCTTCGAGGCTCATCCCCTCCCACCGCTTGTTCTCGGGCTTCACGCACTCCTGGATCACGAACTTGCGGATCGGCCCGGTGGCGATCGGCATACGCCCGTGGTCGTAGTCGTGTCGCAGGGCCTCGCGCATCGCCGGGTCCTGCATCTTGCGCATACGCTCGTCCACGTCGCCCAAGGTCACCTCGCGCCAGTCGTCCTGGCCGTCGAGGAGGTTGAAGTCCTCGAAGGTGTAGGTGAGCTCGGTGCCGACGGTGCCGGCCTGCAGGTAGACGGGCTTGCCGGCGGCCTGCGCCGCGTTCACCCAGTCGAGCAGCCGCTTGCTCTGGTGCGGGTGGTAGTCGTTGGCGATCACCGCGTTGTAGAGCACCGGGCAGTTCGCCGTCTCGGCGAGCTTCTCGACGAAGGCCAGGTCGTCGCGGAAGTCGTCCTCCTTGGCCTGGGTGATCTGGATGTGGCCGCCACCGCGCTTGCGCAGCACCTCGGCGAAGGCGAGACAGGTCTTGTCGCTCATCACGTCGGTCACCATCGGTGAGCCGTCGTAGTCGCGCTGGAGCGAGGTGAAGCCCTCGCCGAGACGTTGCACCGACCAGCCACAGGCTCCGGCGTCCATCCCCGCCTCGATCAGCCGACACATCTCGGCGAGCTCTTCGTCGGTGGGCTCGCGGGTCTTGGCGGCCTCGAGACCCATCACCCAGATCATCAGCGGGCCGATCGGAACGTAGGAGATGACGTTCAGGCCCTTGGGGATGCGCTCCAAGGTGTCGAGCCACTCGGGGAAGGTCACCCAATCCCAGAGCATGCCCTCCTTCATCGAGTCGAAGGGGATCGCCTCGACCCGCGACATGCTGAGCATCGCGCGGTCGCGGTTCTCGGGAGCGACCGGTGCAAAGCCGAAGCCGCAGTTGCCGAGGACCAGCGAGGTCACGCCGTGCCAGCCCGAGAGGGTGCAGTAGGGGTCCCACTGGATCTGCGCGTCGTAGTGGGTGTGGAGGTCGACGAAGCCCGGGGCGACGACCAGGCCCTCCGCGTCGATGACACGCGCGGCGTCGTCGGCGTCGAGACCCACCCGCGAGATGGCGACGACCTTGCCGTCGCGGATTCCCAGGTCGCCTCGGAATCGCGGCGCGCGCGTCCCGTCCACGACCGTGCCGTTGCGGATCAGGGTGTCGTACTGGGTCATCCTTGGGTCTCCCGTGTGAGCGGCGCCGCAGCGGCCGCGGAGATGATCGCCGGAGCGTTAGAATTCCGTCAGCTGTCGCGGGAGTTTACGCCCGGGCGGGAGGCTCCGCTAACGGGCGCCGCAGGAGGCGACATTGCCCGATCCCCCCGAGGTCCAGCTCTTCGATCCGGCCACCCTGATCGATCCCTATCCCGCCTACCGGCGTCTGCGCGACGAGGCCCCGGTGCACTTCGTGCCGGAGATGAACCTCTACGTGGTCACCCGCTACGACCTGGTGCGTCAGGCGATCGCGGACACCGAAACCTTCTCGAGCGGGTTCGACGAGTTTCTGGTGGGGGTCCAGCGGGCCGGCTTTGCCGCGGCGCCGCCCGAGATCCGGGCGCGGCTCGCGGAGATCCACCGCGAGCTGATCCCGCCGGTCCCCACCCTGCTCACGCTGGATCCACCCCGCCACGGCCACTACCGGTCGCTGGTGAGCAAGCTCTTCACCGCGGGCCGGGTCCGGAAGGGGGAGCCCCAGGTCGCCGCCATCGTCGACCGCGCGGCCGACGTCTACGCCGCCACCTCCGGATGCGATTTCGTCGCGGGCTTTGCCGCCCCGGTGCCCCTGCGCATCATCGCCGATCGTCTCGGCATCCCTGAAGGCGACCGGGCTTTCTTCGACGAGGCCGCCCAGGCGGCCGCGGCGGCACTGCGGATGACGCCCCTGGGCCCCGAGGAGATGGTGCACCGCGCGCAGCTCTCCCTCGACCTCCAGCGTCTCTTGGTCCGGCTGATCGAGGAGCGTCGGGCCGAGCCCGGCGACGACATGATCAGCCTCCTCGCGACGAGCGAGCTCGAGGAGGAGGCGCGCCCCCTCGAGCACGCCGAGGCGCTCTCGATCCTCGCGCAGTTCCTGGTCGCCGGACACGAGACGACCGCCAGCACCTTCGCCTGGGGGCTGCTGCTCTTGTGTCGGGAGCCGTCGCTCCAGGACGAGATTCGCGGCGACCCGGCGCTGATCAAGGCCTTCGTGGAAGAGACCCTGCGGCTGGAGTCGCCGGTGCAGGGACTCCCCCGTGTGGTGGCCCGTGATACGGAGCTCGGCGGTGTCGCGTTGCGCGAGGGCGACACGGTGATGCTCCGCTTTGGCGCGGCCAACCGCGACGAGCGCCACTTCGAGCGCCCCGACCGCGTCGATCTGCACCGACCCCAGGCGGGCTCGCACTTCGCCTTCGGATCCGGGCGGCACCACTGCATCGGCGCGCCGCTGGCGCGTCAGGAACTCAACCTCGGGTTCGCCGCGTTGCTCGAGCGGATGGAGCGGATCCGGTTGGCGCCCGGTCGTCCCGAGCCCCACGCCGAGCCCAGCTTCGTGCTCCGCAACCTGCCGCGTCTGGTCCTCGACTTCGACCGCCGTCCGGTCGGCGTCTAGTGGCGTCGCTCCTCAGGCGGGCACGAGGGCGACGACCGGGATCTCGCGTGGCGCCTTCTCGCGGTAGTCGCCGAAGACGGGAACACGCTCCACCTGGGTGTCGTAGAGCCTGCTTCGCTCCTCGCCCTGTAGGACCACCGCCTCCGCGGCGCGCTTCTCGCCGCTTCCGAGCTCGACCTGGACGTCGGGGTTCGCGACGAGGTTGTGGTACCAGCCCGGGTGCTTCTCGGCACCGGCGTTCGAGGCGAAGATCACCATACGCTCGCCGTCGGGCAAGTAGGCCAGGGGGATCTCGTAGTTCGTCCCGCTCTTCGCACCGGTGTGGTGCAGGATGAGGAGCGGGATCCCCTTGAACATCTCCACGTTGCCGCCGTTGCTGCGGAACTCCGCAATGATCTTGGCGTTGAAGTCGCTCATGTCTCGCTCCTTCGCGCGCGGTTGGGGGCCGGGTTCGGCATGGGACGCGCGACGCTAGCGCGGCTCGTGCCGCTCTTCGATACTCTGACCTCGCCCGCCCCCCCGTCCGTGCCAGGAGACTCCCCGTGAAGATCGGTGTCAACTTCCGCAATTGGGGCCCCTACGCGACGCGCGAGAACCTCCTCGCCTGCGCGCGGATCGCCGACGAGTCGACCCTCGACACCGTCTGGGTGAACGACCACATCGGCTTTCCGCCGCCCGGGACCTACTCGATCGATCTCCCGGTACCCGAGCAGATGGGCAACATCGTCGACCCCTTCGCGGTGATGACCTTTCTCGGGGCCGTGACCGAGCGGGTCCATTTCGGCTCGGGTGTCGTGGTCCTGCCCTACCGGCCGGCGCTCCCGACGGCGAAGTGGCTGCAGAGCATCCAGGTGCTCTCCGGCGAGCGGATGCTCTTCGGTGTGGGCGCCGGTTACTTCCCCGAAGAGTTCACCGCGCTCGGGGTTCCGAGGAACCGACGGGGCAAGATCACCGACGACACCCTCGACCTGCTCCACAAGGCCTTCTCGGGCGACCCGGTCGAGTGCAACGGCCAGGACATCGTCTTCGCGCCACAGACCCGACGACCGCCCTTCCTGATCGGCGGCGCCACCGAGGTCGCGATCCCCCGGGCGATCGCACGCGGTGACGGCTGGATGCCGATGGGTATCTTGCCGAACGACCTGAAGCCCCTGGTCAAGGACTTCCAACGACGCGCGGCCGACGCCGGCCGCGAGCCGCTCGAGGTCGCGATCATGAAGACGCTCCCGCTCGAGAGCCCGAGCGAGGCGGTCGAGATGGCCCAGGCGTATCGCGACGCCGGGGCCACCCATCTCGTGCACACCCAGAGCTACGACACGCCCGACGAGTACAAGGCCTTCGTCGACGTCGTGAGCCAGGAGATCCGTCCGGCGGTGCAGTAGCCGCTGGAAGCGGCGGCCGGTTCGCCGCACATCGTTCCACCCCCGCCGACGGGGGATCCGAGGAGACACCACGAATGATCGCCTATGTGACGCTGGGAACGAACGACCTCGCCCGCGCGGCGGGCTTCTACGACGCGCTCTTCGGCGTGGTCGGCGCCAAGCGCGCGATGGAGACCGACAACCTCATCGCGTGGTCGACGGGGGAGGGGCCCATGGTCTGTGCGATCAAGCCCCAGGACGGCAACGCCGCGACCCACGGGAACGGAACCATGGTCGCCCTCGCCGCCTCGAGCCACGACCAGGTCGACGCCCTGCACCGCAAGGCCCTCGAGCTCGGCGCCGCCGACGAAGGCGCACCGGGCCCCCGTGGCGACCAGTTCTACATCGGCTACTTCCGCGACCTCGACGGGAACAAGCTGAACGCGTTCGCGCCGCTCTAGGCCCGGCGTTGCAGCGGCCGACGCGCTCGGGGCGCCGGCAGCGCCGTGCGGCGACCGGCAACCCACGCGCAGCCGGCGGTCGTCGGCCAGACCCGGGGGTTCGCGTCCAGCCGTCGCCGCGGGCACCCTGCACACGACTTGCGTGTCCGTCACGACGGGGTTGCGCAGCGGTCGCCGACGCCCTGCGTCTTCGGGTGCTGCGTCGACGGGCCGGGCATTGATCGCGGCCACGCGGCGTGGTGGAATGAAGGGCGAATGCAACGCGCTGCGCGCCCGGCCACCTCGGTATCGAGGGCACGACCCGGTCCGGATCGCCGCGCGACCCAGGACGACCTAGCGGCAACGCACACGCCGCGAACCCGAGAGCCCGCCTCCGTGGCGGGCTCTCACCCTGTTGGGCGTGGGCTCGTTCAGCGCAGCTCGAAGCCCTCGTATCCCTTCGCGGCGACGTCCGCGAAGATCTCGCGGTAGAGCGGGACCCCGCCGGCGAAGAGCAGAAAACGGCCGCGGATGTTCTCGTCGTTGTTGGTCCCGAAGAACCAGGAGTCCTGCATCTGCTCGATCAGCAGGCCCTTGAGCGAGTCATAGCAGCGCTGGGTCCAGGCTTCCTCGGCCTCCGCGGTGGTCACCACGGTCTCGTAGCCGTTCTCGCGCATATAGCGGATACAGCCGACGATCCAGTCGACGTTGTTCTCGGCACAGCGAGTGATGTTGCAGAAGGTGGCCGGGTTGTGCGGCCCGAGCACGGCGAACATGTTCGGGAAGCCCGAGAACTGGATCCCCAGGTTGGTCTTGGGCCCGTCGGACCAGTGTTCGCGGAGCGAGCGCCCCCCCTCGCCGTAGATGTCCATCCGCATCAGCTCGCCGGTGAGGGCCTGGAACCCCGTGGCGTAGATGATGACGTCGAGGTCGCGGTGGGTGTCGCCGGTCTCGATCCCGTCTTCGGTGATCCGGGTGATGGGCGTCGCGCGCAGATCGATCAACGAGACGTTGTCGCGGTTGAACTGCTCGTAGTAGTCGCGTTCGCCGGGGCAACGCTTGGTCCCAAAGGTGTGGCTCTTCGGGATCAGCTTCTCCGCGGTCTCCGGGTCGTCGACCCGCTCGCGGATCTTCTCGGCGAGGAACTCGGCGACCTCACCGGCGATCTCGGCGTTGGTGAAGGTGTCGCTGTAGTTGCCGAGCCAGAGGGCGAAGCCCCCCTCGTCGTAGAGCTCCTGGTAGTGCGCCCAGCGTTCCACCTTTGGGACGCCCTCGCCCGGTACGGAGTGCTCGCCGTGGAGAAAACCCGCGAAGGTGCGCTTGCAGATCTCGAAGATCTCGGCGGCCCGCGCTTTGAGGTCGCGTTGCTCCTCGGGATCGATCGGCCGGTTGCGCAACGGCGTGCACCAGTTGGCGGTGCGCTGAAACACGAAGAGGTGCCCCGCCTCCGCGGCGATCTCCTGGATGATCTGGACGGCGGTGGGCCCGCTACCGATGATCCCCACCCGTTTTCCGCTGAAGTCGATCGTCTCCTTGGGCCAACGCGCCGTGTGGAGCGACTGGCCCGCGAAGTCCTCGACCCCTTCGTAGTCGGGGAGCTGGTGGGCGGAGAGCAGGCCGGTGGCGGCGATGACGAAGCGCGCACGGGCGCGCCGGCCGTCCTCGGTTTCGACGGTCCAGTGCTTGTCGTCGTCGTACCGCACGGTGGCGACGCGTGCGTTCAGCTCGATGTGGGGCTTCAGGTCGAACTTGTCGGCCACGAAGTGGAGGTAGCGCTCGATCTCCGGCTGGGCGGCGAAGTGCTCGCTCCACTCCCACTCGTCGATCAGCTCCTCCGAGAACGAGTACTGGTAGGTGTAGCTCTCGGAGTCGAAGCGAGCGCCCGGATAGCGGTTCCAGTACCAGGTGCCGCCGAGCCCCGTCCCCGCCTCGAACACACGGGTGTCGAGGCCGAGCTCGCGGAGCCGGTAGAGCGAGTAGAGGCCGGACACGCCGGCGCCGATCACGATGGCGTCGTAGGTCTGGGTCACGGGCGCGGTCTCCCTGTCTCGAGCCGGTCGTCGAGGCTAGCACCCGACTTGCGCGGGGGGCGGCGTCCATCGACACTCCACCCCAGCACGGCCTCGAGCGATGCGGAGGAACGGCCATGGAGATCCCCACGAGTCCGGCAGAGTACGAGACGGTCTTCGGCGCGCAGAAGCTCGAGTGGCTGCATCTCACCGGCACCCCGCGCTTCGAGTACCCGATCGACTACTCGGTCGCGGTCCTCCGGGTGGATGCCGAGGCGGGGCGCATCGACTTCGTCTCGCGCTGGGCCCCCGACGCCTACTGTCACTATCACCGCCACCTGGGCGACACCTCGATCCTCGTCCTCGAAGGCGAGCACCACGTGGTCGAGACCCACGACTACGAGACGGTCCACAAGACCCGCCAGCCCGGCTTCTTCGCCACCAATCCCGGCGGCGACCTCCACATGGAGTACGGCGGGGCCGAGGGCAGCCTGGTCTACTTCAGCTGTCAGGCGGTCGACGGGAGGGTCTTCGACGTCGTCGCGGACGACGGCAGGGTGCTGCGCACGGCGACGATCGACGACTTCCGCTCCGGGCGCCTCGCGTCGTAGACGCCGTCCCGGGCCACGTCCCCGCGCCCGGTCGGCGAGCCACCGCGTGGGGTTCGCGCCGACCCCTGCGCGAGACCGGGAGAGCCCATGCAGAACGCCAAGCCCTTCGAGATCCACATCCCCGACGCGGTGCTGGAGGATCTCCGCGAGCGTCTCGCGCGCACGCGCTGGGCGCCCGAGTTCGCCAACGACGACTGGCGCTACGGGACGCGACGCGCCGAGCTCGAGACCCTCTGCGCCTACTGGCGCGAGGAGTACGACTGGCGCGCCCAGGAAGCGCGGATGAACGCGCTCCCGAACTTCCGCACCGAGATCGAGGGCATCCCGATCCACTTCGTGAAGGTGGCGGGGCGGGGCCCGCGACCGATGCCGCTGATTCTCTCCCACGGCTGGCCCTGGACCTACTGGGACCTCCACAAGGTGATCGAGCCCCTCGCGAACCCGGCCGCACACGGTGGCGACCCCGCCGACGCCTTCGACGTCGTGGTGCCCTCGCTCCCGGGCTATGGCTTCTCGAGCCCGCTCACCACGACGGGAATCAACACCTGGCGCACCGCAGACCTGTGGGACGTGCTGATGCGAGAGGTGCTGGGCTACGAGCGCTACGCCGCCCAGGGCGGAGACTGGGGGGCGATCCTCTCCGCCCACATGGGGCACAAGTACGCGGCGAATCTCTACGGGATCCACATCACGCTGACGATTCCCCTGGCCTTCGACGCCGACGGGCTCCCCGGACCCGACGAGTACGGCCCCGAGGAGGCGGGCTGGCACCAACGTTCCCAGACCTTCTTCTCGGAAGGGAGCGGCTACTCGGCGATCCAGGGAACGAGACCCCAGACCCTGTCCTACGGTCTCCACGACTCCCCGGCCGCGCTCTTCGCCTGGATCCTCGACAAGCGCCGCGCCTGGAGCGACTGCGGCGGCGACGTGCTGCGTCGCTTCACCCGGGACGATCTCTGCACGACGATGACGATCTACTGGGCCACCGAGACCTTCGGAACCTCGGCCCGCTACTACTACGAGTTCTTCCACCACCCGTGGCCCGGCGTGCACGAGCGGCGCCCGGTGGTCGAGGCGCCCACCTCCGTCGCGCTCTTCCCCGGCGAGATCTTTCAGATGCCGCGGCGCTGGGCCGAGGGCTACTACAACCTGCAGCGCTGGACCCCGATGCAGAGCGGTGGGCACTTCGCGCCGATGGAGGAGCCCGAGGCGTTGGTGGCGGACATCCGCGAGAGCTTTCGCGCCGCCCGCGCCCGCTAGACGCTTCGGAGGGTCCGAGGCCCCCGGGTCTCGGGCCGGCTTCACGGGCCCTCGGGAAGACGCGCCGCGCGCGTATACTTGCGCGATGAGCTTTCGAGAACACGCGGCGATCGTGGGGGTCGGCGAGCTGGCGCCGGCCAAATCGACGGAGGGATCCACCCTCGACCTCATGGTCCAGGTCGGGCTCGACGCCATCGAGGACGCGGGGGTCGAATTCGGGGCCGTCGACGGTCTCCTGGTGCACCCGGTGGGTGGGGTGTCGATGCTCGTTCCCTCGACCCTCGTCGAGCTGATGGGGATCCCCGCGCGTTTCGCCGAGACCGTCGACCTCGGCGGCGCGACCGGCGCGGGCATGGTCTGGCGGGCCGCCCAGGCGATCGCCGCGGGGATGTGCGAGACCTGTCTGTGCATCACCGCGTCGTCCAAGCGGGCGCGTCGACGCGGCTCGGGGATCGAGGGAATGCGCGACCACTCCGCCTACGCGGAGTTCGAGGTCCCCTTCGGTGCGATCGGCGCGAACTTCGGGTACGCCCAGATCGCCATGCGCTACCAGCACGAGTACGGGGTGGCGCCCGAGACGCTGGCGAAGATCGCGGTCCAGCAGCGCGACAACGCCTGTCTCAACCCGGACGCGATCTTCTACGGGCAACCGATCGGCGTGGACGACGTGCTCGACTCGCCGATGGTGGTCGACCCGCTCCATCTGCTCGAGATCGTGATGCCCACCGGGGGGGGCGCCGCCCTGCTGGTCACCACGGCGGAGCGCGCGCGCAGCCTGGGCAAGCCGGCCGCGGTCCTGCTGGGGGCCGGCGAGAACGTGACCCACAAGTCGATCACCTACGCCCCGGATCTGTGTCACTCGGCGGTGGCCGACTCGGCGCGGGCGGCCTTCCAGATGGCGGGGGTCACCCCGGATCAGATCGATCTCGCGTCGCTCTACGACTGCTACACGATCACCGTCCTCCTCACCCTGGAGGACGCCGGGTTCTGCGCCAAGGGCGCGGGGGGTCGTTTCGTCGAGGAGCACGACCTGCGCGCCGGTGGCGACTTTCCCCTGAACTCCCACGGTGGACAGCTCTCCTTTGGCCAGTCCGGGATCGCCGGGGGCATGAGTCACGTCACCGAGGCGGTACGCCAGCTCCAGGGCCGCGCCGGCGAACGCCAGGTCTCGGATCTCGAGCTGGCGTTTGTGAACGGCAACGGCGGCATCATGAGCGAGCAGGTGAGCCTCGTGCTCGGAGCGCAGTCGTGAGTGCGGGGCTCCGACCGCCGCCGCTCCCCCACCCCTCGGTCCTCACCCAGCCGTTCTGGGACGCCACCGCGCGCGAGGAGCTGCTCCTCCAGCGCTGCGAGGCCTGCGGCGCCTACGTCTTCTACCCCCGTCACAACTGCACCGCGTGTGGCGCGCGCGCCCTCGAGTGGGTGAAGGCGGGGGGCACCGGCACGGTCTTCACCTACACCGTGGCGCGGCGGCCGACCCACCCGGGCTTCGCCGACCGGGTGCCGTACGTGATCGCGGTGGTCGAGCTCGACGAAGGCCCGCGCATGACGACCAACCTCGTCGACTGCTCCCCCGAGGACGTGTCGATCGGGATGCGGGTGGAGGTCGTCTTTGGCCCGCTCGAGGACGGCTTGCGACTGCCCTACTTCCGCCCGGCGGCCTGATTCGTCTCCGGTCGAGCCGATCGTGGCCGCACGCGTCCTCGCCTATTCCGACCTCGCGGTCCACGTGGGTCAGGAGCTCGGCGTCTCCGGCTGGATCCGGGTGACCCAGGACGAGGTCGACGCCTACGCGGACGCCACCAACGACCACCAGTGGTTCTGCGAAGACCCCGAACGCGCCGCCCGCGAGTCGCCCTTTGGCGGGACCGTCGCTCCCGGGTACTTCCTCCTCGCGCTGGTTCCGGGTCTGCTGAAAGAGCTCTGGTATGTGGACGGCGCAAGGATGGCGATCAACTACGGGATCGACCGGCTGCGCTTCCCGGCCCCCCTGCGCGTCGGGAGGCGGGTGCGTCTACGCGCCGTCCTCGCCGCCGTGGTCGACCGGGACCGCGGCCGGGACGTGACCCTCGAACTCGCCCTCGAGGGAGACGACGGGTCCGCCCCCGTGTGCGCGGCCCGCGTGGTCTACCGCTTCCTCGCGCCGGGCACCGGCTCGTGAGCCGGGGTGTGGGGATCGCTCCGCCCCGCTACGCCGACCCCGAGAGACGCGCGAGGACGTTGTCCGCGGCGTACTGCTCGTCGCCGTCGTAGCGCGGGGCCTGGGCGGCAAACGCCGCTTCGGCGCCCCGCCAGCGCTCCTCGGCGATCTCGACGACGTGGGGGTGGGTCACGATGAAGAACTCCTCGTCCCGGACCCCGCGCAGGGCTCGCGCGGCGATGTCCTCCGCCGGAAGCCCCAGAGCCATCGCCGCCGCGCCGAGTTCGTTCCCGGGTTCGGCACCGCCGTAGGCCTCGTGACGTCGCTCGGTCGCGCGCCAGAGCGTGCTCTCGACGATGCCCGGGCACAGCACGCTCACGCCGACACCCTCGGGAAGCTCGCGACGCAGCACGTCGGAGAGACCGAGCACGGCGTGTTTGGTCGCGGTGTAGAGGCCCGCTTGCAGGTGCGGCACCCCGAGGCTGTGCTCGGAGCCCGTGTTGACGATCCAGCAGGCCCGCTCGGAGGCGACGAAGCGGGGCCCGAATACACGGATCCCGTTCATCACCCCGCCCACGTTGACGCCGAAGCACCAGTCGAGCTCCGACGCGCTGGTCTCGACCAGCGGCTTCATCGGGTGGATCACCCCCGCGTTGTTGAAGAGCAGCTCGACCGAGCCAAATCGCTCCCACGCGCGATCGGCGAGCTGCCGGAGGTGGTCCTCCTCCACGACATCGACACGCATGGCGAGCGAACCCACGCCGTGTTCGGCGGCTTCGGAGGCGACCCGCGCGGCGGCGTCTTCCTCGATGTCGGCGACTGCCACGTTCACGCCTTCGGCGGCCAACGCCAGCGCGATCGCGCGCCCGATTCCGTTGCCCGCTCCCGTGACGACTGCGGAGGTCCCCGCAAGCTCCATGGTGGCTCCTTTCTCGTGAGGCGACCGTCGTCGCCGAGGGGGTCAGTGGGGGCGCAGCGCGTACCGGATGGGCACGCGTTTCGGGCCGCCGACGAAGAGCGTCTTCGCGGCGGGCGCCGGTCCTGCGAGCTCGAGGGAGGCGAGACGCGGGACGAGGTGCCGGAAGAGCGAGCGCAGCTCCATCCGCGCCAGGTGCGAGCCCAGACAGAAATGCACGCCGTACCCGAAGGCGATGTGTTGATCCGCGTTGGGCCGCGCGATGTCGAAACGCAGCGGGTCGTCGAAGACGTCTGGATCGTGGTTGGCGGCGAGATAGGAGAGGTAGATCCAGTCGCCTTCGCGGATCGGCTGTCCGGCGATCTCGGTGTCGGCGGTCGCGGTCCGCATGAAGTGTCGCACGGGGCTCGTCCAGCGGAGGATCTCCTCGACGGCGTTGTCGAGGAGCTCGGGCCGTTCCTGCAGGGCGGCGAGCTGCTCGGGGTGCTCGGCGAAGGCCTGCACGCCGCCGGCCATGGCGCTCGAGGTGGTGTCGTGCCCCGCGGTGGCGACGATCAGGTAGTACCCCATCTGTTCGAGCTCGGGCATGGGTGCGTCGTCGATCTCGCCGTTGGCGATCAGGGTGGCGAGGTCGTCGGTCGGGTGCGCGCGGCGGCTCTTGGTGAGCTCCGTGAAGTAGCTGTAGAAGTCGGCGAGGACCGCGGCGAGCTTCTCCGGCCCGAGGGGCTCCCGCTGGAGGTCCGGGTCGTCGGCGCCGAAGAGCTGTTGGGTCAGCATCAACATCCGCGGGAAGTCCTCCTCGGGGAGACCGAGCAGCCGGAGGATCACCCGGAGCGGAAAGGGCAACGCCACCTCGCTCGCGAAGTCGCAGGAGCCGCCCAGCCCCTCGAGGGTCGCGATGGCCTCGACCGAGAGCGCGTCGAGGTCGGCCGCCATCCGCCGGATGCTCGCCGGTTTGAACCAGTCGCTGGTCAGGCTGCGGTACTTGCGGTGCTCCGGGTCGTCCATGTGGATCAACGCCTTGACGTTCCCCCCCTGCGCCATCTGCGCCTCGCGGTCGGCGATGCGCGCCAACACCGGTTCGGGCCGGTTGGTGAACAGCGCGGGTTGCCCTTCGACCTCGCGCAGCGTCGAGAGGTCGGTGATGGCCCAGAAGGGATGAAAGCCCTCCGCCTCGACGCGGTGGATGGGCCCTTTGGCGTGGAGCTCGAGGGCGCGTCGTCGCCAGCGATCGAGGTCGCCGAAGGCGTGGGGGTCGGTGAAGAGGTCGGTCATGTCGGGTCCTCGCGTCTCGATGGCTAGACCAGGCCGTAGCGGATCAGGCTCTCGCCCATCTCGACCACCATCTCCTCGATCCCGCGCGGTTTCCAGCCGAGGCGCTCCCGGATCTTCGAGGAGTCGATGTCCTGGCGGTTCCCGAGCTCGGGCAGCACCAGACGCGTGGTCTTGTCGAAGAGCGCGACGCCGCGGATCACGAAGTTCGGGAGCTTGCGGGTCGCGGCGCGGTAGCCGCGCTCGGCGAAGTGACGGTTCAGGATCTCGACGATCTCCTCCATCCACGTGTGCTCGCCCGCGCAGAGGAAGCGCTCGTTGGCCGCGCTCGGCGCCGTCATCGCGGCGACGTGGGCCGCGGCGACGTCGCGGACGTCGACGCACGCGTAGCCCAGACGCGGGATCCCCGGGAACTCCTTCGCCATGAACTTGCGCACCGCCTCCGAGGAGGTGGGCGGGGTGTCGGCGCTGAGAAGCGGCCCGAGGATCAGACCCGGGTTGATCACGGCGAACTCGAGACCGCGCTCGCGCGCGAAATCCCACGCCGCGCGTTCGGCGAGGGTCTTGCTCTTCTCGTAGGGGTTGAGCCCCTCGACTACCGACCAGTCGCTCTCGTCGAAGGTCTTGGACCCGTCGCGGGCGTGGCCGTAGACGACCGCGGCGAGCGACGACGTCATCACGACCCGCTCGACCCCCGCGTCGGCGGCGGCGCGCAGCACGCGGAGCGCGCCCTCCCGCGCGGGAACGATCAGCTCGTCTTCGTGACGCGGGATCTCGGCGGGAATCGGCGAGGCGATGTGCTGGACGTAGCGGCACCCGCGGGTCGCCTCGTCCCAGCCCGCGTCGCTCCCGAGGTCCGCGACCGCCACCTCGAAGCGGTCGGCGTGCTCGGTGTGGGCCGCCAGCGCTTCGCGGAGTGGCGCCTCGCGGCGCTCGGAGCGCACGGTTCCGCGAACGCGGTATCCGTCGCGCAGCAGGGCGAGGACCGTGTGGAGGCCCACGAAGCCGCCGGCGCCGGTCACCAGGACCGGGGTGTCGTCGTGTGTCGTCATCGGGAAGCGCCTTTCGGGGAGTTGGGATCGGGGAGGCCCCGACCGGGTTCGGGAGGTTCGATCTGGAGGTAGTCACACGCGGAGCGCAGCGCTTCGCGCGTGAACTCGGAATCGGAGCGCGCGGCGAGGCGTGTCGGCTCGCCGTGCTCGAGCCGGGCGCTGAGCATCGCGCTCAGCTGGTCGAGGACGAAGGCGACGGCGAGGGGCGGGTCCGGGTGGCCGATCTCGCTGCGGCGCGCCAGGAGCAGCTCTGTCAGGCGCTCCGCCAGCTCGATCCGGAATTCGGCGAGGTGGTCGCGGAGCGCGGCCTCGTGTCGCGCAATGGCCAGACCCGCGAGCTTGAAGGTGGGGCGCTCGCGCGCCACCTCTTGGGAGAACTCGAGATAGGCCCGGAGGATGTCGCCGACGGAGGCGCCCTCCCAACGCGCCGGGTCGACCGCGGCCCGGGTGGTCGCCCGCACCTCCTCCTCCATCCGCTGGAAGACCGCGTAGAGCAGGGTCTTCTTGTCGCGGAAGTGGTGGTAGAGCGCACCGACCGAGCACCCCGCCCCGGCCGCCACGTCGGCGACCGAGGTCGCTTCGACGCCCTTCTCCGCGAGCAGCGTCGCGGCGGATTCCAAGAGTGATTCCTGGGTCTTGCGGCTTCGCGACTGCTGGCCCGCGCGGATCCACTGGAGGTCGCGAATCCAGGGACTCCGCGTCTCTTCGCCCATCTCGCCCTTCGCCCCCGTGCTCAGCGAACCGAATAGTAATTATGATTCGGTTCCCGTGCAAGACCCTTCCCTCAGCCGGTCTCGGCAGCGCTGGCGGCCCCGGCGCTCCCGGGTTGACCGGGGCCGGGGCTCCGCCGGCTAGCGCTGAATCACGCGGAGGTAGGCGACGAGGGCGTCGAGCCGGTCGGGGGCGCTCCAGAACGCGCCCCAGCGCGGCATCTCGGGGGAGCGGTGGGCGCCGACGGGGTCGCGCCCGTCGATCAGAGATCGCACTTCGGCGCTCGGGAACTCGCCGCCCCGTCTCCCTTCGATGCGGGTGAGGTCCTTTGGCGGCGTCATCAAGGTGGGGGCCGCGGGGCCGTCGCCGGTCGCATCGGCACCGTGGCAGAAGGCGCAGTGGTCGGCGAAGAGACGCGCTCCGCGTTGGGCCAGATCGAGCTGGTCCGACGCGTCGAGGTCCACCGCGGCGCCGAGGTCCACGTCGTCGAGCGGCGTCATCCCCGCGAGCCGGCGCAAGCGCCGCAGCCGTTCTGCCTCGTCCGGCGGAAGACGCAACCCCCCGGATCCGGTGAATCCGGCGATCGTCTCCTCCTGCAGGATCGCGAAGGCCTCCCGCGACACCTCCGTCTCGGGGGCCAAGCGGATCGCGGTCTCCAGGTAGAGATCGGCGCGGGGCAGCCAGCCCGAAGGCCCGATGCCGAGCTCGGCCCGGCCCAGGAGGAGGTAGACCTCGGCCGCGTCCCTCGGGGAGTCCTGGGGTTCGGGGAGCAGGTCGGAGAGCTGCGCGGCCGCCACCAGATACTCGATCAAGGAGCGGCGGTCGCCGGGGCTGCGACCCTCCACGTGGCCCGCGGCGAGGGCGGCGCGCGCCCGCTCGAGGGTCGTGCCCGCCAGGTCCTCGGGGCGGAGGGACGCCAAACGCTCGCGCCAGTGGTCGAGGTCCGAGCGGAGGGCGGTGGGGAGCGAGGGGCGCTCCAAGAGCGCGTTCACCAGAGTGGTGGCGCGCGCGGGATCGCGTTTTACCCGGAGCGCCACGCCCACGGCGTCGGCGAGGGGGCCGATCAACACCGAGGGCTCCTGGCCGGGGTCGCGAAAGACCGCCTCGTAGGTGTCGAGGGCCTCGCCGAACTGTCGGGTCGCGACCAGGGCAATCGCCCGCTCGAGGCGGTCGAGCTCCTGGAGCTGCGGCTCGCGCAAGAACCCGTCCGGCCAGGGAGAGTCGACGGCCGGTCGCAGGGTGTGGCACGCGACACAGTCGTCCACCAGCGACTCGACGTAGAACGCGGCGTTCTCGTTGCGTCCGCGTTCGAAGAGCTCGCGGGCCCGCTGGGCGTCGCGCGCCAGCGCCTGCCCGAAGAGCCGAGCGCCCGGGTCGAGCCCCGCGCCGTGTTCGTCGAGGGCGGCGGCGCGTGCTTCGAGCGCGCCCAGCGCGGCACGGATCTCGTCGGCGCGCGCCGGGTCGTCAAAGCGGTGTTGGACGGCTTCGGGGAGCAGCACCCGGAGCTGCGCGAAGATCTCACGCATCGCCGCCCGGGTGGCCTCGTCCGCCCCGGCGCGTTCCACGAGCGCCCACCCGGCAACGAGGAGGGCGATCGCCACCCCCGTCGCGATCCGTCGTCGCGTCTCCCCCATCGGCCTGTCTCCTCGACCCTAGTCCGCGTCGCGCCGGAGCTGTGCCCGGAGCTCTTCGCTCGCCATCAGCTCGACGAAGTTCGATTCGGTGAGGATGCCGACCAGCCGTCCGTCCTCGAGGACGGGAAGACACCCGATCTTGTACTCGATCATCCGCTCGGCGGCCTCGGTCACCGTGGTGTCCGGGGTCACCCACATCGGGTCGGGCGTCATCACCGATCCGACCAGGACGGCGTCCAGGGCCGCTTCGGCGGCGTCGTCGTCGATCCCGAGCTTGCGGGCGAGGCCACTCCGGAACAGATCGCGTTGGGTGACGACGCCCACGAGCTCGTTGCTGTGGGACGCGAGCACCGGGAGGTGCCGGATCCGATTCATCCCCATCAGGTCGTCGGCGACGCGAAGCACCTCGTCGGAGCGGAGGAACTCGGGAGCGGTCGTCATCAGGCTGCGCACGCGAAACACGGAGAACATCGAGACCTCCTGCCCTCTGGAGACAGCTTGTGCCCTGGCTCGGGGGCGTCAAGGGGAAGCGGACGCTTTGTCAGCGTCCCGGGTTCTCGGTGCTTTCCCAATAGACGGTGCTGGTCTGGTGCAGTACTTCGCTGTCGATGAACTCGACGAAACGCGCGCCAAAGGTGTCGCGGTAGTCGGCCCAGCCGGGGGCGAAGAGCGCAAAGGTCCGGCGCATACGCTCGACCCGGCTGTCCCAGAGATCTTCCTCGACATCGCCCCGCTCGTGGGCGTAGAAGAGCGTCTCGTAGTAGTTCACGACCGCCGCGAGACGCAGACCGATCAGTCGCCGCTCGGTGGGATCGAGGGTCTCCCAGTCGCCCACGGCGCGGCCCGCCATCTCGATCTCCTGGCTGCTCATGTTCATGCCGAGCTCCGACGAGATCCGCGAGGTCTCCTGGTGGACCTGCGCGCTCGCCAGACGGTTGGACACGTTCACCTGGGCGGCCAGGTAGATCAGGGTCGCCAGCACCCCGAGCCCGCCGACCAGCTCTCCAATCGCTCCCACTTCGCCGATCGTCATGTCGTTCTCCCTTCGGCGGGGAGCCTATCAGGCATCCCTTGCGCGACCCGTGCGCGCGGCGGGGCGTGCGATACTCGGGCGGCTCCAGTCGCCCGCAGCGACCCCACCCAGGAGGCGCCCCGTATGCCCGCTTACTTCATCCTCACCCAGACCGTCACCGATCTCGATCGCTACATGAAGGAGTACGTGCCGGGGGTGCTGCCCTTCCTCGCCAAGTACCAGGGCGAAGTGCTCGCCGCCGACTTCGACGCCGAGGTGCTGGAGGGCACCCCGGCCCAGGGCGCCGTCGTGATCCGCTTCCCCTCCGATCAGGCCATCCGCGACTTCCTGGCCGACCCGGAGTATCAGGAGCTCAAACAGCTGCGCTTCTCGATCACCACGAACGCGTCCGCGCAGCTCGCCCCCGAGTTCACGATGCCCGGCCCGTAGCGGGCGTCGCCGCGCCCGGGCCGTCGGCCGATGCCGGAGCGCTAGCCGCGCCCGGGCCGTCGGCCGATGCGGGAGCGCCAGCCGCGCCCGGGCCGTCGGACGATGCGGGAGCGCCAGCCGCGCCCGGGCCGTCGGACGATGCGGGAGCGCTAGCGCGGGGTGTACACCTCGCGGATGGCGAGCTTGATCGGATGCCCGGGGTCGAGGGGGGTGTCGGGGGCGAGACCGTTGGCGATGGCGGTCTGCTCGATGCTCCAGATCGTGCCGCGGCGCGTGGCCAGCTCGCCGAGGAGCTCGCCGGCTTCGCCCGCGGCGACACGCAGCCGTCCCTCGGTCACCAGACGACGCTCGTCGGCGCGGAGCCGCCGGAAGCTCTCCGCCGCCCCGCGAAATCGGGGCTCCATCGCCGAGCGCTGACTGCGCGGGGTCGAGCCGACGAATTGGAACACGTGCCCGCCGTGGGCGATCCAGTAGACGGTGAGCGAAGTGCGGCTCAGCACGCCGCCGGTCTCGGCGCGGGCGCGCAGCGCCGGGGCACCGCCGATCTCGAGCGCCGTCGGCACGCCGTCGAGACGGATCTCGCTCTGCTCGGAGAACTGGGCGGCCCCGGCCCGGGGGTCGTCGCCCTGAGCGACGACCTGGAGGATCGCGGCGCTCTTGGAATCGGCAGCGACGGCACCGACCACGGTGCTGCCGTTGGCGGTCCGCCACCCCGCCGGGAACGCGAGGCTGAAGTCGAGGTCGCGGTGCAGGAAGCGCTCCTCGACGAAGACGCCCTCGGCGCCGCTGCGGCCCACCAGCAGACCTTCGAGCTCCCCGAGGAATTCGCGGCGCGTGCCGGCGAGGGGATCGGCGGCGGCGCGGGTCAGCGCGGCGGCGGTCCGCGCCGTCGTGCGCGCGCGCTCGGGGCTCGTGGGATGGGTGGCGAAGAAGCTCTGGCGGTCGGGGTCTTCGCCGTAGAACGCCGACTCGCGGGCGAGGGTCTCCATCGTGGCGGTCATGGCCGCCGGATCCCATCCGGCTTCGGCGGCGAGGGTCTGCCCGACGCGATCGGCCTCGTTCTCCTGGCTGCGGCTGTACGCCGAGAGCACCAGGGCGCCCGGCGCGCGACCCACCGCCGCGACGGCGCCCCCGAGCTCGGGGCTCACGACGCCGACCGCCGCGGCGCCAATTCCGGTGGCGATCTGGACCGGGAGCAGCGGCACCCGCCGCGCCCGCTGTTTCTGGTGGTGGCGCGACACCACGTGACCCACCTCGTGGGCCAGGACGTTGGCGAGCTCGTCCTCGCTGTTCAGCAACGCCAGCATGCCCCGGGAGATGAACACCTCACCGCCCTCGAGGGCGAAGGCGTTGGGCTCCACCATGTCGACGACGAAGAAGCGGAGCGTCTTGGGGGTGTCGGCGAGAGCCGCGATTCTCTCGCCCACGGCGCGCACGTAGCGGACCGTGCGGCCGT
>JANQRO010000216.1 GCA_028284525.1 Myxococcota bacterium
CTCGACCACTTCGACACCCTCGACACGAGCCGGCGTCTCGAGACGTTGCTCGCCCTCGGAGGCGTGGCGCGTCTCGCGGGAGACCGCGAACGCCGCCGGCGTCACTTCGACGAGGCCCTCGAGCTCGCCCGCCGCGCGGGGTCGGGGCCGGCCTTCGCCCGCGCGGCGATCGGGCTCTGCGATGTCTCCGAATGGGGCGTGCGCGACGACGCCGCCCGGGCGGCTCTCGAAGAGGCCCTCGCGCGTCTCGGCGCCGAGAACCCCGAGCTCGAGGCGAGCTTGCTCGCGCGCCTCGGCTACCTCGACGCCATCGCGCGCCGCACCCGAGCGGAGGGACACCTGCGGCGCGCGGTCCAGCTCGCCCGGGAGCAGGCCGCGTCGGACGTCCTCGAAGAGGCCCTCTACTCGTTGCACCTCGCGCTGGGCGGACCCGACGACAAAGACGAGCGCGCCGCGATCCTCGACGAGGTGCGGGGCGCCGCGAGCGCCGCCCGCGATCCCGTCGCGTCGGTGATCGTCGTCCTCGACACCGCGTGTGACGCCCTCGAGCTCGGGGAGCCCGAGCGGGCCGCTGCCTTGCGGGGGGAGGCGGACGAGACCGCCGGCGAGCCGGCGCACCCGGTCACCCGCTGGCACCGCGCGGTCTACGACACCGGGATCGCGCTGCTGCGCGGCGACCTCGACGAGGTCGTCACCGGCGCCGACGCGGCGCTGCGGATCGGGATCCGCGTCCAGCACCCCTACGCCTTCGGCTGCTGGGGCTCCCACCGGGCCCACGTCGCCGCCCTGCGCGGCGATCCCGGGGAGGTCGTCACCCGCTTCGAGCCCGTCCTCGGCAACGAGGACCTTCCCCGCGAGTGGCTGTCCGCCCAGGTCGCCCGGGCGCACCACGCGCGCGGCGAGGAGGACGCGGCGCGGGCGAGACTGGAGGGTCTGCTCGCCCCGGGTATCGAGGCGATTCCCCGCAACCTCCGCTGGTTCGCGACCCTCCTCGAAGTCGCTCACGCCGTCGCCGACCTCGAGGAACGAGCGGCGGCGTCGTCGTTGCTCGAGGTGCTCGCGCCCGTGGAGCACGGGCACGGCGTGATGCCGATGGTGATCTGTTACAACGGGCCGGCGACTTTTGCGATGGGGCGTCTCTACGAGCTGCTCGCCCAGGTCGACGAGGCGGAGTCGTGCTACGCGGGCGCGCGGGAGGCGGCGCTCGCGTTCGGGGCGCGGCCGACGGTGGCGCAGATCGAGCTCGTCCACGGGCGACTCCTCGCCCGCCGCGGGCGCGGATCGGCCGGCCGCGCGCTTCTGGAGTCGGCCCGCGACGCCGCCGGGGCCATGGGGATGGCGGCGGTCGAGGGCGAGGCCGCGGCGCTCCTCGGCCCCTGACGCCGCGACGCCACGCGGGGGGGCGACGCCGGCGTCTCCGCCGCCTCGGCTCGGGTCGGGACGACGCTAGACGCCGAGCTCGATGCGGTAGAGCTCCGCCGCGTTGTCCTGGAGGATCTTGCGCTGGGTCTCGTCCGGGAGGTCGCCGATCGCTTTCTGCACCCGCTCGATGCTCTCGGGGTAGAGACAGGTCGGATGGGGGTAGTCGGTCTCGAAGAGGATGCGGTCGGGGCCCAGGTAGTCGACGGCGGGCTTCACGGTCGGCCCTTCGAACCAGAAGCAGCTGTAGAACTGCCGCTTGTAGTACTCCGAGGGCTTCATCGTCATGTGACGCAGGTGTTCGGGGGAGGTCTCGCCCATCTGGTAGTCGAGGGCCTCGAGCACGAAGGGGATCCAGCCGATCCCGCTCTCCACCGAGACGAACTTGAGATTCGGGTAGCGCTCGGGGACATCGCTGATCAGCAGGTTCACCATCCATCGCATGTTGCCGACGAAGATCGAGGCGCCTCCCAGGGTGAGCCGCACGTCGCCGGGCCAGCTCTTGTAGGGGACGCTCCCCGACCAGTCGATGTCGCCGGTCGAGGCGCCGATGTGGAAGTTCACCGGCATCTGGTGCGCCTCGCACACCTCCCAGAAGGGGCGCCACTCGGGCTGGGCGAAGTCGGGCATCCCCGAGTCCTGCGGGTTCGAGCACATCACGATGCCGCGCGAACCCTGTCCCGCCATGCGCTCGATCTCGGTCACCGAGCCCTCGATGTCCCACCAGGGCACCAGCGCCATCGGCAGGATGCGGCCCCCCGAACGCCGCTGCACGTCGGCCATGTAGTCGTTGTAGATCTGCACGCACGCGATGCGCAGGTCGCGGTCTTCGATCCTGAGGAAGTTCTGGTTGCCAAAGCCGCCGACGTTCGGGTAGGTGACGCAGTGGCTCACGCCCATCCCGTCCATCACCTCGAGACGCGCGTCGCAGTCGAAGGAACCGCGGTGCACCATGTCGATGTCGTGCTTCAGGAAGCGCAGCCCGAGCATCTTCTCGCCGTCGGGGAGGATCGCGCTCACCGCCGAGCTCCCGGCCAGCGGGATGTCGCCGTTCACCACCCAGCGGCGCTTGCCCTTGTGCTCCTTGATCTGGGGCACGAGGTCGCGGTAGCGGGCCGGGGCGAGGGAGGTCCACAGATCGTGGGGCTCGCTCCAGTGGGTGTCGGTGTCGATGATCTGGATGCCGGGAAAGAGTTCGCTCGCGGCGGACATGGAGTCGCTCTCCTCTTCGGGTCGCTCGGGAACTGCGCGGGGTGTGCGGGAGGATAGCCCGAAAGCGCGAGGGTCCGAACGAGGCCACCCGCCGCGACGCCGCGCGCTCCGCGGCCTAGGGCGCGCCGTCGGGACGCAGCCGCCGCTCGTGGGCGAAGAGGGCCGCGATCGTGTCCTCGCGGAGCGGCATGGCGATCGACTTGCCGGCGCCCCAGAGCGGGAGCTGGTCGTCGAAGTGGGCCGAGCCGAGCCAGCCGTCCTGACCGCCGAGCAGGGTGAAGGCGTTGGCGTCGAGGTCGACGAGGTCGGCCAGCGCGCGGGCCTGGCTGCCGAAGTCGCTCGTGTGTCGCTCTGTGGTGTAGGGGTGCGCGGTCTTCAACAGGGTCTCGTAGGAGCCGGACGCCGCGACCGCGGGCCGCCGGTATCTCCGCCCGAAGACGGGCACCCGCGCGAAGGGGTGCGCCAGCGCCAAGCGGTGTCGGTCGCCCCAGGTGACCCCCGCGAGGGCCGGGTCCCGCGCCGCGTCCCGGGCCACGTCGACACACGCGACGAGGGTGTCGGCGTCGAGGCTCTCGAGCGCCACCAGCAGCTCGGCCTTGAAGGCGCCGCTGGCGCGCAGCCCCGCGAGCTCGTCCCCGCGCCCCGCGGCGCGAAACACCGGTGGGGCGAGCGCCGCGGCGAAGGCCTCGAAGCGCAGCGCCCGCGTGGAGTCGTGGCGGTAGTCGCCGTCGAAGCCGAGGAGGGACGCGGGGAGCAACCCGCGCTCGGCGAGGGTCGCGGCGAGGTCGCGGGCGGAGACCGAGACGGTGTCGCGTTGGATCCGGGCCAGCCCCGCG
>JANQRO010000220.1 GCA_028284525.1 Myxococcota bacterium
TTCACGCACCAACACGGGCCGGGTCGCCGCCGCCCAGCTCCGGTAGGGAACGATGTGGAGCTCCGCGTTCAGCGCCGCGGGGCGGAGACCACGCTGCCAGCGCTCGAGCTCCGAGGCGACGATCGCCCCGACGAGCCCCGGGAGGAGCGCCGGCTCCGCCGCCGGCGCGGACCCGGCCGCGTCGGGGTTGGGGGCGTCCCCCGGGAGGGCGCAGCCGGCGCAGGCGTCGCGGGCACCGAGCCGGGTGAGCGGGCCGACGATGGCGCGGCCCCAGGCGATCTCGACACGCAGGAGCGCGCGGCCCGTGCGGGCGCTGCGGATGGCGGCGCGAGCGGCGCCGGCCGGGTCGCGCCGGCGACTCGCGAAGAGGTCGAGGGACGGGGGTGCCACGTCGGCGGAGCCGGGAGCCGATCCGGCGGCGGCGCGAAGCACGGCGCCGAGGGCGGGGTCGCCGAGGATTCGAATCCACGAGCCCGGGGCCGCGACACCGGAAGGGACGCTGCGATCCGACACCAGACACTCCTCCCGGATGCGTGGGACCGCGAGGAGAGATGTCGCACATCGGCGCCAACGGAATCACAAAGAGAGACCAAAACCGGGCCCGGGCGCGGGCGGTCGGGACGGGGCGCTAGAACTCGAGCCCCACCGCCCGGGTCAGGAACTCGACGAAGGGTTTGGCGCCGCGGAACGAGGCCGCCACCGATCGCAAGAAGCCCGGATCGAGCACCTCGTCGTGCTCGACGCTGCGGACGGCGATGAAGTCCTTGCGTTTGAGCTCGTCGATCAGCGGGTGCTCGGGGTCGAAGCCCCGGGGCGGCCGCTTCAGGGCGTCGCCGCCGAGCTCCCACACCGCCATCCCCTTGCGCTTCCAGAGCGCCGTCCACACCTCCGGGCGCTCCGCGATCGCCTTGCGGATGCCGGCCAGCGCATCGCGCTCGGGGCGCCACAGCCCCGCCCCCAGGAAGCACTCCTCCGGAGCGAGATGCACGTAGAGCCCCGGTGCGTGCACGTCCTTTCCGGCGCTGTGTCGGAACTGGATGCCGACATTGGTCTTGTAGGGGCTCTTGTCCTTGGAGAACCGCACGTCGCGGTGCACCCGCATCAGCGATCCGCCGACCTTCTTGTCCACCGCGAGGAGCTGTGGCGAGATCTTCTGGAGAGGCTTCGCCATCGCGCGGATGAAGGCCAGCGCGGGCTCCCGCACCTCGCTCTCGTAGCGGTCGCGGTGCTCCTGGAACCACTCTCGCTCGTTGTTCAGCTCGAGCTCGGCCAAGAAGCTGAAGAGGGTGGGATGAAAGCCCCCAAAAGTCGCCGCCACGTCGCGCCCTCCTATGCCGGGCGCAGGTCGCGGAAGGAGTCGCGGATGTCGGTGACGAGCGCTTCGGGCTCTTCCATGGGAGCGAAGTGGCCCCCCTCCTTCATGGGCGTCCAGCGCTTCAGGTTGTAGTAGCCCTCGGCCCAGCGGCGCGGGAGCAGCACCACCTCTCCCGGGAAGACGGCGATCGAGGTCGGCGCCGTCACCACCGGTTGGCGATCGTGGTCGGGTGTCCACGGGTTGTGCACACACTCGTAGTAGTAGCGGGCCGAGGTGCCGTAGGTCTGGGTGGCCCAGTAGATCGTCATCGTGGTGCAGAGGTCGTCGGGGCTGAAGCGGCGGGCCACCTCCCCGCCACAGTCGCTCCACGCGCGGCGCTTCTCGAGGATCCACGCCATCAGCGCCGCCGGTGAATCGTGGAGCCCGTAGGCGAGGGTCTGGGGCCGGGTGCTCTGGATCGCCGAGTAGCCGCTGCCGTCGGTGAAGAAACGCTCGTTGCGCTCGATGTGTTGCCGCTCGTCCCCTTCGTAGAAGGAGTGGTCGGGCATTTCCTCCTGGAACACCGAGAGCGGCACTGCGAGATTCACGTGGATGCCGTAGAGATGGTCGGCGTAGCGATGCCCGAGCTGGTTCGTAACCAACGCGCCCCAGTCCCCGCCTTGGGCGGCGTAGCGTTCGTAACCCAGCACGTCGCGCATCAGCTGATCCCACAGATCCGCCGTGCGCCAGAAGTTGATCCCGGTGGTTTCGAGGGGGCTCGAGAAGCCGTAGCCCGGCAGCGAGGGCACGATCACGTCGAACGCGTCTGCGGGGTCTCCGCCGAAGGACGCCGGGTCGGACAGCGGCTCGATCACCTTGTGGAAGTCCCAGTAGGTCCAGGGCCAGCCGTGGGAGAGGATCAGCGGGATCGGCCGCGGCCCCTTCCCCGGCGCGCGCACGAAGTGGATCGGCACGCCTTCGATCTCGGTCTTGAAATTCTCGTAGGCGTTCATCCGTGCCTCGACTGCGCGCCAATCGAACTCCTCCGCCCAGTAGCGACACATCGCCTCGAGGTCCTGGCGGCGGGTGCCGTAGGCCCAGTCGTCGTTGGCGAACTCGGGGGCAAATCGGGTGTTGCGCAGCCGCGCGCGCAGATCGTCCAGCACGTCGTCGGCGACGTGGATCGAAAAGGGCTCCATCGGTGGGCCTCCGGTCGGTCCCGCGTTGGCGCGGGTGGGGAAGGACCGGATGATCCCGCAGACGCGGGCTCGAGACGAGGCCTAGCTGGCTTCGGCGAGGGGCTCTTCGGGGGGCGCGGTGATCGGATCGGGGTCGGTGACCGGCGGCTCCGGCACGGACTCCTCGCCCTCGCCCCGGCGCTCCCCTTCTTCGCTCGAGGCCTGGAAGTTGTGGTGGTCGACCTCGAGCCCCCCGTCGTCGCCGAGGCGCAGCAGCAGGTCGAGGTCCGCCGGAGTCGTCGCGGCCGATAGCGCGATCTCGCGGGTGATCTGCCCGCCCTGTACCAGGGCGTGGAGGGACTGGTCGAAGGTCTGCATCCCGTAGTGACGGCCGTTGGCGATGAGCTCGGGGATTTCCGAGGCGCGGCCCGGCTCCCGGATGCACTCCTGGATGAACCGGGTGGCGAGCATCACCTCGGCGGCGGGCACCAGGCCGTTGCCGTCCTGACGCGGGACCAGACGCTGGGAGATCACCGCGCGTAGACATTCCGCCAGCCGCACCCGCACCATCGCCTCCTCGGTGGTGGGGAACACCCCGAGGATGCGTTGGATGGTCTTGGCGGCGTCGGTGGTGTGGGTGGTGCTGAGCACCAGGTGGCCCGTCTCGGCCGCCTTCATCGCGATGTCGATGGTCTCGGTGTCGCGCATCTCCCCGATCATGATCACGTCGGGGTCCTGACGGAGCGCGGCGCGCAGGGCCTCGGGAAAGGAGTCGGTGTCGGCGCCGATCTCGCGCTGGACGATCGAGCACTTCTTGTTGCGGAAGTAGAACTCGATCGGATCCTCCACGGTGATGACGTGGGCAGTCCTCCTGCGGTTGATCTCGTCGATCATCGCGGCGAGGGTCGTCGATTTCCCGCTCCCGGTGGTGCCGGTCACGAGGATCAGACCGCGCTGCTCCCTCGCCAGCGGCGGCACCGACTCGGGGAGGTTCAGCTCGTCGAAGGTCGGGATCTCGAGGGGGATCACGCGGATCACCAGGGCGAGGGTGCCGCGCTGACGAAACACGTTCACGCGGAAGCGGCCGGCCGCCGGCACCGAGTGAGAGAAGTCCATCTCCCGGATCGTGTCGAGGTCCGGAGTCTCGAAGCGCGCCGCGCACAACGAGCGAACGAAGCGCTCGGTGTCTTCGGGGCGGAGCGACTTGGCGCCCTTCACCGAGCGCAGCTTCCCCTCCATGCGAAACAAGAGCGGCTCACCCGATTTGATGTGCACGTCGGACGCGCCCGAGCGCGCGGCGGACCGCAAGATCGCGTCGACGCGCTTGCGGTCCTCTGCGAC
>JANQRO010000194.1 GCA_028284525.1 Myxococcota bacterium
CGCCGCGGCGCACCCGGGCCCCGACCCCGAGGCCGCCGTCGCCGGCGTCGCCACCCTGCTCAAGCTGCGCGCCGACAAGCTCGGGGTCGCGCTCCACACCGAGTGCAGCAGCGACGGCTTCCTCGGCATGGACGAGGATGCCCTGCGTCAGGTGCTGCTGAACCTCGTGCTCAACGCCTTCTCCGTGAGCGAGCGCGGGGATACGGTGCGCGTCGTGAGCGAACGCCGCGGCGCGCTCTTCGAGATCCGCGTCGAGGACGAGGGTCCCGGCGTACCCCGCGATCAACGCGACCGCATCTTCGAGCCCTTCTTCACCTCGCGAAGCGAGAGCGCCGGGGGTCTCGGGCTCGCCATCTCGAGACGGCTGGTCGAGGCGGCGGGCGGGACGCTCACGGTGCGAGACCGGCCGGGCGGGGGCAGCGCGTTTCGCGTCCGCCTCCCGCTCTGGGAGGAGCCCCGGCGGGAGACCGTGGGCGCCTGAGACGCACCGTCCCGCGAACGCGACCGGTGGCGCTAGACGCCGAGCCAGCGCGCCGCTTCGCGGCCGATCTCGGCGAGCCCCGCGCCGAAGAAGTGGTCGGCGTCGGGCACCACCGCGCAGCGCGCCGCCGGAAGCGATGCCGCCAACGCGCCGAGGGCACCGGGGTCGGCGATCGAGTCGTGTTCGCCGACGATGAAGAGCACGCGTTGATCCTCGCGGAACGCCGCGGGATCGAGCATCGAGGGCGGCGGGGCGACCAGGAGCAGCTCGGTCGCTCGCGGGCACGAACGCGCCGCCGACGCCGCGGCCACGGCGCCGAAGGAGTAGCCGGCGGCACACACCTCGCCGCCCACCGTCTCGAGAAGCTGCTCGAGCGCCGCGTGGTAGTCGGCGACGGCGTCGTCGCGCTCACCGCTCTTGGCGCCCCCGCTGGCGCCGACCCCACGCCAGTTGAATCGCAGCGATGCGCGACCGGCGTCGCCGAAGGCGAAGGCGACCTGCGTGAGGACCGGGGACTCCATCGATCCCCCGTAGAGGGGATGAGGCGGTGCGATGACGGCGCCGCGACCGGCCTCCGGAGAGTCGGGCTCGCCGGCGACGTAGAGCGCGTCGAGCACGATGTCGCCCGGGGGCACCGGGACGGGAACGGCGCGCTCTTCGCGCTTCGCCATGGCGGACCTCCGGGGCTCACAGCGCGCCTTGCTACGCTGCGCCGCGATGGTGCCGAGATCCGATCGTCCCCGCCAACGCAACGACCCGGAGCGCGCACCGGCCTACCGCGGCCGCAGCATCGACGTCTATCGCGACGCCGTGACACTGCCCAACGGACGCGAAGCGGAGCTCGACCTGATCGAGCACCCGGGTGCGTCGGCGATCGTCCCCTTCGAGGACGACGACACCGTGCTCCTGATCCGCCAGTACCGCTACGCCGCCGGCGGAACGATCTGGGAGGTTCCGGCGGGCAAGCTCGACGGCGAGGATCCCCGGGTCTGCGCGGCGCGCGAGCTCGAGGAAGAAGTGGGGCGTCGCGCGGGCCGGCTCGAGGCGCTGGGGGCGATCTGGACGACGCCCGGGTTTACCGACGAGCGCATCCACCTCTTCGCCGCGTACGAACTCGAGGAGGTCCCGCCCCGCCGCGAGGACGACGAGATCATCGAGGTGGTCGCGACGCCCTTGCGCGACGCGCTGGCCATGGTGTTTCGCGGCGAGCTCGACGACGCCAAGAGCGCCCTCGCCCTGGTGCTCGCGGCCGAACGCGGCGGGCGTCTCCGCCGCGGCCGGTGAGCGCGTCGCCCGAGGGCCTGGGCCCCCTCTCGGGGCTGGGCGTCGTCCTCGGCGGCCACCGTCACCCCTGGCCGGCGCTCCTCGAGCTGGCCCGCCGTGCAGACGCCCTCGGCGCGGACTCGGTGGTGATCGACGGCGACATCGCGTTCCGTCCCTCGCGTCCCGACGCACCGCTGCTCCACTCGTGGAGCGCCACCCTGGCGCTGCTCGCGGCACTGCCGCGCGCGGCGGTGGGCTCGATGCGGATCGCCCCCTACTGGAACGCGGTCGCCCTCGCGAACGCCGTGGCCGCAGCCGAGGCGATCGCACCGGGCCGGCTGCGGCTGGCGATCTCGATCGGTGGGCAGCCCGCGGAGCGGCGCGCGGGTCTCTACGGCGCCAGCGCCGCACCCAGCGCCAGTGCGCGGATCCGTTGGCTCGACGAGCTCCTCGAGGCGCTCCGCGCACTCTGGCGGGGCGTCGCGGTGGACCGCGCCGGAGAGTTCGTCCACCTCGACCGCGCGCGGATCGCGCCCCTCGATCCACCGCCCGCGATCGCGGTGGGGGGACGCGGGCCTGCGCTCCTCGGCGTGGTCGCGCGCCGCGCCGACGTCTGGGACATCAACCTCCCGCCCGTACCACGACTCGTGCACGCCGCCGACGACGCCCTCGGCCGGGCCTGTGAATCTGTCGGGCGCGACCCCGCGACGGTCCGTCGCTCGATGTGGATCGCGCTCCGCGTCGACCGCCGCGTCGACGACGCGTTGCGCCGCGAGTACCGCAGCCTCCACCCCTGGTTCGGGATGTTGCGCGACGACGAGATCGCCGACGCCGTCGTCGCCGGCTCTCCCAGCGCCTGTCGCGAGCGGATCGCCGAGCTCCGCGACACGCTGCGTCTCGACCAGCCCCTGCTCGACCTCTGCGGTCTCGACCGCGACGCGTCGATGCGGAGCCTCGTCCGACTGGCGTAGCCCTCCGCGAGGCGC
>JANQRO010000243.1 GCA_028284525.1 Myxococcota bacterium
GCGAGCGCGAATCGGTGCACCTCGGAGGGCCCGTCGTAGATCCGGAAACAGCGGATGTCGCGGTAGATCTGCTCGACCACGGTCTCCCCGGTGATGCCTTTGCCGCCCAGCACCTGGAGCGAGCGGTCGACCACCCGGCTCTGCGCCTCGGAGCAGATCACTTTGCTCTGGCTGCTCTCCTTGCGCCCGCGCTCCCCCTGATCGAGCACCCAGGCGGTGTGCCAGATCGCCAGCCGCGAGAGGTGCAGGTCCATCTCGTTGTCGGCGAGCTGAAAGCCGACCCCCTGGTGCTCGCCGATCGGCTTGCCGAAGGCCCGACGCTCCCGCGCGTACTCGACGGCGATGTCGTGGCTGCGCCGCGCCGCGCCCTGCCAGCGCATACAGTGGGTGAGTCGCGCCGGGGCGAGCCGGACCTGTGCGTAGCGAAAGCCCTTCCCCACCTCGCCGAGCACGCGCTCCGCGGGGACCCGCACGTCGTGGAAGTCGAGCACACAGTGCCCGCCCGGGCTGTTGCGATCGATCGTGTCGAGGGTGCGGACGTTCTCGATGCCCGGCTGGTCGGCGTCGCACAGGAACATCGTCGCGCCGACCTCCTTGCCGTCCTCGTCGAGGGTCTGCGTCATCACGATGTTGAGGCTCGCGCCCGTCGCGCCGGTGATCAGCCACTTGCGGCCGTTGATCACGAACTCGTCGCCGTCCTGCTGCGCGGTCGTCTGCATCAGCGAGGGGTCGGAGCCCGCGCCACCGTCGGGCTCGGTCATCGAGAAGCAGGTGCGGATCCGCCCCTCGGCCAGGGGTCGCAGCCACCGTTCCTTCTGTTCCTCGGTCGCCACCTGCTCGAGGAGGTGCGCGTTGCCCTCGTCGGGGGCCTGGATGTTCAAGGCCAACGCGCCGAGGGTGGAGTAGCCGGCCTCCTCGAAGACGACCGCCTTGCCGACGTGGTCGAGACCCAGCCCCCCCCACTCGGTGCCGATGTGGGGGGAGAGCAGGCCCGCGGCGCGGCCCTTCTCGACCAGCTCCGCCCGCAGCTCGTCGCTGGGCCCGTGGGCGGGCTGTCGCGGGTCGGACTCCATCGGGATGATCTCGTCGCGGATGAACGCGCGCGTCTGGTCGCGCAGCGCCGCGAGCTCGTCGGGAAGCGCAAAGTCGATCACCGGTGCACGCCTCCGTCGACGACGAACTCGCTGTTGGTGCAGTACGAGGCTTCGTCGCTCGCGAGGAAGAGCGCGAGGTTCGCGACCTCTTCGGCCTGCGCCGGCCGCCCGAGCAGGATCAGCCGGTTGATGCGGTCGAGCTTGCCGGCCTGGATCGCCGGGAGCTCTTCCATCATCGGGGTCTCGATCAACCCGGGATGGATCGAGTTCACCCGCACGCCGTAGCGACCGAGCTCGGCGGCGGCCACTTTGGTCATACCCCGCACCGCCCACTTGCTGGCGGTGTAGGCGATCGTACCCGCCTGCCCTTCGAGACCCGCCACCGACGAGATGTTGACGATCGACCCGCCGTTCTGGCTCTTCATCTGCGGGGCGACGGCCTTCATCCCGAGAAAGACCCCGACCTGGTTGATCTCGATCACCAGCCGGTAGTCGTCGAGCTCGGTGCCCTCGGTGGTCCCCGAGCGGAAGATCCCGGCGTTGTTGATCAGGACATCGAGGCTCCCGTGACGGCTCAGCGTCTCCGCGACCGCGCGCTCCCACTCGGCTTCGCTCGTGACGTCGTGGTGCAGGTAGTCGCCCCCGATCTGCGCCGCGGCCTTCTCGCCCTCTTCGTCGAGGACGTCGGTGAGCACCACCTTCGCCCCCTCGCGGGCGAAGACCTCGCCCTCCTTGGCGCCCTGGCCCCGGGCCCCGCCGGTGATCAGAGCCACCTTGCCGTCCAGTCGTCCCATCTCTCGTCGCCTCCTGTTTCCCGTACTATAGGGCGGCCCGGGCCCGCGCAGGCGCGCGGCGGCCGGTGAGGAGGACCCGCGTGGAGACCCAGACGGCGACCGACCTGTTGTGGCAGAGCTATGTGGATGGCGCGCCCGCGCCGGCGGAGCTGAAAGGCGCCCTCGATCTCGACACCGCCCTCGCCGTCCAGCTCGGCATCCTCGAACGCCGCCTCGACGCGGGCGCCGAGCTCGCGGGCTGGAAGATCGGCCTGACCTCGGCGCGGGTCCGCGGGCGCTTCGGCACCACCCGTCAACCCTTCGGCCACCTGCTCCAGAGCGGGGTCCAGGAGAGCGGCAACCGGGTCGAACTGGCGAGCTTCCGCGGGGCGACCGGTGTCGAGCCCGAGCTCTGCTTCACCCTCGGCACCGCCCTCGAGGGGCCGGGGGCGACCGCGGGCGACGCGCGCAAAGCCGCGAGCGCCGTCTCCGCCGGGATGGAGATCAACGAGATCCGCGTCACCGACGCCGGCGAGTTTCCGCTCCTCGTCGCCGACAACCTGGCCCAATGGGGGATCGTCGTCGGGGAGACCCACACCCCGATCCCCGAGAGCTTCGAGTCCGACGCCGTGCGCGCGACGATCGCGCGGGAGGGCGACACAAGATCCGACGACCTCGGAGCCGACGTGATCGACGACCACTTCCTCTCCCTCGCGACCCTCGCCAACGAGCTCGCCCCCTTCGGGCGTCGGCTCGAGCCGGGCCAGCGGGTCATCACGGGATCGTTCAGCAACCACCGCGTCACCGAGCCCGGTCGCTGGGAGGCCGAGTTCTCGGGCGTCGGACGCGTCGCGATACACTTCGTCTGAGCGCCGGGACGCGGTGGAGGGAAGACCATGAAGATTGCCGTCGTAGGTGTCGGCGCGATGGGTTCGGTGTACGCCGGGCTGCTGGCGGACGCGGGCAACGAAGTCTGGGCGATCGACGTGTGGCAGGAGCACGTCGACGCGATCCGCGAGCGGGGCCTGCGCGTCGAGGGCAAAAGCGGCGACCGCACCGTCGCGATGGGCGCGACGACGGATCCGGCCGAGGCCGGCCCCTGCGACCTCGTGATCGTCGCCACCAAGGCCGGGGGCGTCGAAGCCGCGGCGAAATCCCTGGAGCCACTGCTCGGCGACGACACCCCGATCCTCACCATCCAGAACGGGCTGGGCGCCGCCGAGCGCATCAACCAGTACGTCGACCCGAGCCGGGTGATGATCGGCGTCGCCGGGGGATTCGCCGCCTCGATGAAGGGGCCGGGGCACGCCCACCACTTCGGGATGGAGTTGGTACGTCTCGGCGAGCAGGGGGGTGCCATCACCCCGCGTCTCGAGAAGGTCGCCCAGGTGTGGAGCGACGCCGGGTTCAACGTCCAGACCTACGACGACATCGACCAGCTCGTCTGGGAGAAGTTCATCGTGAACGTCACCTTCAACGGCCCCTGCACCGCGTTTCTCCGCACGGCCAAGGCCGTGATGGAGGACCCGGTGACCTGGCCCATCGCCATGGGCTGCGGGGTGGAGGCTTTCGAAGCGGGCCACGCCAAGGGCATCCACTTCTCCTACGACGACCCCGTGGCCTACATCGAACGCTTCGCCGGACGGGTGAAGGACGCGCGGCCCTCGATGCTCCAGGACCACGAAGCGCGCCGCGTCTCGGAGATCGACGCCATCAACGGCATGGTGCCCGTGGTAGCCCGCGAAGTCGGCACCCGCGCGCCCTACAACGAGGTCATCACCGCGGTCGTGAAGGCCCGCGAAGCCACCTTCTAGGAGGAGTCCCCGTGCGCAACGGATTTCGCGTCGTCGACACCGACACCCATCAGATGGAGCCGGTCCAGATGTGGACCGACTACATCGACCCCGAGTTCCGCGACCGCGCGCCCCGCCGCGAGAAGATCGACGGCCACGTCTCGATGGTGGTCGAGGACGAGAGTGTCGTCTCCGAGGACAAGTACCCGATGTCCACCCCGGCGTTCCTCGACGCCGTCGCCAACGCCATGAAACGCTTCAAACGCGCCAGCGACCACCAGTTCAAGCCCGAGACCCGGATCTGGGACATGGACGAGCAGGGGGTCGACGTCCAGATCATCTACCCGACCTACGGCGGACAGATCCTCGGCAAGCCCTTCAAGGACCCCGAGCTCCTCGCCGCCGTGTGTCGCGCGTACAACGACTGGAGCCGCGAGTTCTGCAGCGCCGACCCCGAGCGGCTGCGCTGGGCGGCGATGCTCCCGATCCAGGCCCCCGATCTCGCGATCGACGAGGCCAGACGCGCCGCGGCCAACGGCTGCGTCTCGTACTACCTGCGCCCCAACCCCACCGCGGATCGCAACCTCTACCACGAGGACTTCCACCCGCTCTGGGCCGCGGTGTCGGCGCTGGACAAACCGATCTGCATCCACGACTCCGGATCGCCCAAGCTCCCCTCCTACGGCGACCGCATGGACAGCCACGTGACCGGCCACATCATCGCCCACCCGGTCGAGGCGATGGTCGCGATGATGAGCCTCATCTGGTTCGGCGTCCTCGAGAAGTTCCCCGACCTGCGCGTCGTGCACGTCGAGGCCGACGCCGGCTGGGTGCCCTACTGGCTCCAGCGCATGGAGCAGCACTGGGAATTCTCGGGCAACGCCGAGCACCCGGAGATGACCAAGCCCCCCACCGAGTACTTCCTGCGTCAGGTCTGGGTGGCCGCCCGCGGCGACGAGCGGACCCTCCCGGCCGCCGTCGACCTCGTCGGCGAGGACAACTTCTGCTTCAACACCGACTACCCCCACCCCGACGGCACCTTCCCCGACGGCTTCGCCGCCTTCGACCAGCAGCCGCTCCCCGAAGACGTGAAGCGCAAGATCCTGTGGGACAACCCGGCGCGGGCCTTCCACCTGAGCTGAGCCGCTAGCGCCCCTTCCGCTTCAACCGCGACGTGTCGTAGTACTTGCGGCTCTCGCGGATGTCGAAGGAGAAGGCGTTGGCGTTGTCGAATTGGCCGGTGTGGGAGGCGTTGTTCTGGACGTTGGCCAGACCGAAGAGGGTGTAGTTCATGGTCTGGCGCCCCTGGTTGCCCTCGAGCCCGGAATCTTCGCTCCAGGTGGTGATCGCACCGAGCACCTTGAAGTCCTCCCCCGCGCGATCCCAGGCCTTCATGTAGTAGACGTACAGGGTTTCTTTGTCGTACCAGAGCGCCTTGCGGCTGTAGGGGTGTCCCTTCTGGCGCGGGATGTCGTCGAGACGCAGCGCGCGTCGCATTTCCCAGGTCTCGCCGCTCATGGGAAGGCCTTTGTAGGGACTGAACTTACAGTGGTCCCACTCCTCGGGCGTGCCGAGACGCGCCATCCCGGTGGTGCGGAAGCGCGCGTCGTCGCCGATCACGCTGGGGAAGCACTTGCGGGAGGAATTCACGGGGAAGAGCAGATCGCTCTCGCCACCGAACTGCCATTCGTGGTCCCACACGTAGCCGGCGAAGCCGTAGAAGTCCTCCAGGGTGAACTCGGTGCCCAGCAGCGAGTCCGACTTCTGGGTGGCGGCGATGCGGCGCACCCGGCGCAGCGCCGGGATGTAGGCCCAGGTCTGGTCCTCTTTGTTGTCGTTGTAGCGGTAGAGCAGGAACATCGTCCCGCGCAGGTCGAAGGGCGTCTTCACGTCGAAGAACTCCGCCCATTCGAGGTCGGTGTCCTCCTCGAGCTCGTGGGTCTCCGGGAGGAGGTCGGCGCGGTGGCTGAAGTAGGTGCGACGGTACTCACCCTGGGCGATCCGCCAGGTCTCCTTCCCCTTGTTGCGCATGTTGCTGAAGCCCCAGTGCGGGAGGTTCAACCCCGACCCCCCCTGCCAGCGATAGTTGACGTTCCAGGCCAGCTTCAGCGCGAACTGCGGGTCGTCCGGGCTGAGGTCACAGGCGTGGTTGGTCGCCTCGGTGGCCCAGTCGGAAAAGGGAAAGGGCTGCCCGGCGACGTAGTCCATCAGGACGCCCTTCTCGTCGATCCGCGCCTGGCACCCGTAGCGCACCGTCGCTTCGACGTAGGCCGGGTGCATCGGATAGACCCGGGGCTCTCCGATCGTCACGTCGAGATCCTCGTTGGTCTCGACGATCCAGTGGAACATCTCCGCGGGGACGAACCCGCGGAGCTGCTCCCGATCCGGCCACGTGATGTGGGTTCCGGGCTCGGGCTGGGCCGCTGCCGGCGGCGGCAGGAGCGCTCCCGAAACAACGGCTGCGACGAACACGAGAGCGAGACGACGGAATCCACCCACGGCGGAACCCCCTGGTCTGGGCGCGACGCGGAGAGTGTGCCCCAGAGGCAACGACCGACAACCGCACACCCGGTCGCGACGGACATATACTGAGCCGCGAACGATCGACCCCGGAGGCCCCGTGAAGCTCTTCTACTCGCCCTTCCACGGATTCATCCACAAGGCCCTCGTCGCGACCCACGAAGCCGGGCTCTGGGACGAGATGACCTTTGTGGCGACCTACCCCTTTCGCAACCGCGAGGGCGTCGATCAGGGGGATCGCTACTCGCTGCTTCCGATCAACCCCCTCGACAAGGTGCCGACCCTGGTCACCGACGACTGGCAGGTCGTCTACGGGAGCGAGCCGATCTGTCAGTACCTCGACTCCCGAAGCCGCGCCCACCGGCTCTACCCGGATCCGGGGCCGGCGCGCTGGGACGCGTTGCGTCGTCACGACCGGGCGCAGACCGTCTTCGAGACGACGGTGATGATGAACATGGAGGGCTGGCGCCCGGAGACCGAGCGACACCTCGACGTCTACGAGTGGATCTGGCCCAAGATCCTGCGTGTGCTCGACGAGCTCGAAGAGGAGTGCAGGGAGGAACAGGGCTTCGACATCGGCCACGCCGCCACCCTCCACGCGCTGAGCTACGGCGACTTCGGCTCGCGCTTCTACGAGGCCGTCGACCCGCTCTACCCCCGCTACGACTTCCGGGCCGGCCGGCCGCACCTCGCGGCCTGGTACGAGACGATGCTCGAGCGCCCGAGCGTCGTCTCGCACTACAACCGCGACTTCGCGGGCGACGACAGCCCCGAGTTCTTCCAGACCCAGCTCGCCGAGGTGGTGAAGCACCGGGGCGAGCGATGATCGAGTTCTACTACTGGCCGACGCCCAACGGCCACAAGGTCTCGGTCGCCCTCGAAGAGCTCGGCCTTCCCTACGAGACCCACGCCGTGAACATCCTGCGCGGCGAACAGGCCGAGCCGGCCTTCCTGGCGGTGAACCCGAACCGCAAGATCCCGGCGATCGTCGACCCCGAGGGCCCGGGGGGCGCGCCGATCACGCTCTTCGAGTCGGGAGCGATCCTGGTCTATCTGGCCGAGAAGGCCGGCCGCTTCTGGCCCGCCGACCCCCGCGCCCGCCACCTGGTGAACCAGTGGTTGATGTTCCAGGTGGGCAACGTCGGCCCGATGTTCGGCCAGTGCGGTCACTTCAAGGGCTACGCCCCGGAGCGGATCCCCTACGCCATCGACCGCTACACCCACGAGACCCTGCGGCTCTACGGTGTGATGGACGAGCGGCTCGCCGAGGTGGAATACCTGGCGGGCGACTACTCGATCGCCGACATGGCCACCTGGCCCTGGGTGCGGGTGCGCTGGTTCCACGAGATCGACCTGTCGGCCTTTCCGCGGGTCGAGCGTTGGTACGAGACGATCGCCGCGCGCCCGGCAGTCCAGCGCGGCGTGGCCCTTCTCGCCGACGACGAGAAGATCGGCGACCCGAGCGACGAGACCCGCGAGGCCTTCTTCGGACGGACGTCCTAGGGCTCGGCGGGGAGGATCTCGTCGACGAGGTAGCGCGCGATGCCCGCGTACGCCTCGGCGTTGGGGTGATTCTCTCGCGCGTGGATCTGGTAGCGCACCCGGTCGTCCAGGCGGTCGGGCAGGATCTCGTTCACCAGGTGCACCCGGATCCCGGCGGCCCGGAGACCGTCGTCCATCTCGCGACCCGCTTTGTCCCAGAGCAGCACGTGGAACTCGCTGCCCGGGTAGTGCGCGTCGGTGTGACGTCGAGCCGTGTCGACGATCGCGACGAAACGCGCGTAGTCGTCGGGCCCGGCCTCGGGGTGCCAATGCGCGAGCGCTGCGAAGAAGGCCGACTTCAGGAGCGCCACACGCAGCCACTCGGGCCACGTTGTGGCTCCGTCGTCGAAGCGGCCGCGGCGCACGGCCGACCCGTCGGCACCCACTTCGTAGCGAGGACCACGGGTGTCCCAGAACTTGTGCCCCGCCGCGCGGCTCGCGTGGTCGCGGATCGCCTGGTAGACCACCACGCGCGGTCGACACGCGATCACCCCGTCGACGAGACCGCCCTCGAGAGCCGCGAGCATCTGGTGGGGCCCGTAGCCGTGGTACCCGAAGTTGTAGACGCGGTAGCGGCCCTCGGTGAGGAGGCCCACCTGGTAGGGCAGTGCCTCGCGGTCGCCCAGCCCTTCGCCGAAGGTGAAGGAGCCACCGAAGAAGAGCAGACACTCGGCGCCCCCTCCGGGAGCTACCGGGGGCCCGAGACGCAGACCGTGTCGGTCGATCGTGTAGTCGACCGCGTACACGAGCTCCTGGCCGCTGCTGCGCCGTTGGTGCGCCACGTAGCCCGGCGCGGGCCCGTAGCCCAGCTCCGCGTGCGCGACGGTGTAGCCCTCGCTGCGACTCCCGTCGGTCGAGAGCCCCGAGCGGGAGCCCGCCCAGACCTCGAGGACGAAGAGGAGCACGAAGGGCGCCGCGAGATTGAACCACAGAGCCTTGCGCGAGGAGCGGAGCATCGCGAGACCCAGTGCCGCGAGCGCCGCGCCGTACACCCAGAGATAGGGCTGAGAGAGCCAGACGATGGCGGCCGCGGCGGCGCCCAGACTCCCGAGCAGCACCAGCACCGACGTCACGGCTTGGGTCTCAGGCTCCGGCGGGACGCAGCCCCGCGACCTCGGCCATCAGCTCCACCGCCTGCTCGTTGCCGTTGATCGAGAGACCGGTGGCCCCCGACTGCTCCCAGGCCTTGAAGCGCGTCGCGATTCGCTGCCGGTCGCCGACGAGCGCCCCCTGGTCGACGAACTCGTCGGGGACCGCGTCGATCGCCTCGCGTTTGCGCTTGGCGAGATAGAGCTCCTGGATCCGTTCGGCGGCCTCGCCAAAGCCGCGGCGGATCATCATCTCCTTGTGGAAATTGACGGTCTTGTGCCCCATCCCACCGACGTAGAGGGCGATGTTCGGCTTCATCCGCGCCAGCGATCCGGCCACGTCGGTGGTGACGTCCACCGCCGCCATCGCCTGGATCTCGAAGTCGTCGCCGCTCTTGCCGGTCTTGGCGAGACCCGCGTCGATCCACGGTTGGTAGAGGTCGGCGGTCTCCGGGACGTAGCCCAGGGGCAGCCACCCCTCCCCGATCTCGGCGGTGAGGCGCACCGTGGCCTCCATCCCCGTCCCGAGAAAGACCGGGATGTCGGGGCGACAGTGGAGGATCGAGGTCAGCGGCTTTCCGATCCCGAGCGCGCCCTCGCCGCGGTAGGGGAGTTGGATCTCCTCGCCCTCGTGGGTCACCGGCTCTTCGCGACGCCAGATCTTCTTCATGATCGCGACGTAGTCCTTGAGCCGGTAGTAGGGGCGTCCCCAGGGCTCGCCGTACCAGCCCTCGACGATCTGGGGCCCCGAGACCCCGATCCCGCACACGACGCGGCCGTGCCCCGCCAACGCGTCGAGGGTGGCGATCGCCATCGCGGCGTTCGCGGGAGAGCGCCCGGCGAGCTGGATCACCGCGGTCCCGAGACGGATCCGCGCGGTGTGGCCCGCGAGATAGGCGAGCGGTGTGATCGCGTCCGAGCCGTAGGCCTCCGCGGTCCACACGGTGTCGTAGCCGAGTCGCTCGGCAAGCTGCACCTTCTCGAGGGGCACGCGCAGCTCGGCGCCCGAGTAGCCCAACATCAGTCCCAGCTTCATCACGACCCTCCCTCGGCGGCGGGGCGCTCGGGCCCGCGCCGCTCGGCGCGGTCGCGCCCGGGGTCGGGTGCCGTCGGCACCCGACCCGATCCAACCGCCTGCGCTTCGCTAGGCGTCGACGCCGTGCCGCAGGAGCTTGCCCGGGGTGGCCCCGGTGCACTCGCCGTGTTCGAAGGTCACCTCGCCGTTCACGACGATCGCCCGGTACCCGATGGCGCGCTGCACACGGCGCCACTCGCCCGCCGGAAAGTCGTGCTCGATGTTGCCGATCCAGGGCGGATCGATCGCGAGCTCCTCGAGGTTGTAGACCACGACATCGGCGGCGGCGCCCTCGGCGAGGACGCCCCGGTCCTTGAAGCCCGCGGCCTGGGCCGGGAGGTTCGAGAGCCGGTAGTGGGCCTCTTCCAGGGTCACGCGTTCTTCGTCGCGCACCAGCCAGGTGAGGAAGTCGGTGGTGAAGGCGCCCCCCGTAAAGAACTTGGTGTGGGCACCGCCGTCCGACACCCCGGGGATCGAGAAGGGCTCGTGGATCATCTCCGCCATGTACTCGGCGTTCGATCCGCGGTCGGGACCGAGGAACTCGACGTTCAGGTCGCCGGCGATCGAGAGGTCGAGCATCACCTCGATGGGGTGCTTGTCCTCGGCCTCGGCGATCTGCCCCACCGATTGGCCGACGTAGTGCTCGAGCTCCGGCTGTCCGTTCACGCTCTGGATCACCAGGAACTTCGGGTTCCCGCCGACACCGGCCTGGATCGCGCGGAGCCGTCGGTCCGCCGCCTCGAACTCGTCGACGAGCTGTTGGCGCAGGGCGGGGTTCCGGATCTTCTGGAGCCGCTCCTCCTTGGTGCCGGTCGTCGCCTCGCGCCAGATCGGGGAGGCGTCGTAGAGGTTCCAGTGCTCGAGGGTGAAGGCGAACCCGGCGCGCCCGGTGCCACACTGGGCGTAGATCGGCAGGCCTTCGTCTTGACAGCGCTGGATCCAGCGCAGCGGGCGACGGTGGACCTCCGCGTCCACCCGCGCCGGCAACACCGCGTTGTGGAGAATCGGCCGCTGTGCTGTCGCCGCGAGCTTCTCGAGGAAGGCGTAGTCGTGCTTGAGGCCCTTGCCCTCGGCCTGGGTGATCTGGATGAACCCCTCGCCACGCTCGCGCAGCACCTCGGCCAACGCCAGGATGTCCTCGTCGACCATGGTGTCGGTGACCATCGGCGAACCGTCGAAGTCGGCCTGCACCGAGTCGGGCCCGAGCCGCTGGATCGAGAAGCCGCAGAGACCGGCGTCCATGCCCTCGTGGAGCAGCCGTTGCATCTCGGCGCGCTCCTCCGCGGTCGCGGGTCGGGTCTTCGCGGCCTCGAGCCCCATCACATAGGTCATGAGCGACGCCGTCGGCATGTACTGGATCACGTTCACGCCTTTGGGGGCGCGATCGAGGCTGTCGAGGTACTCGGGAATCGTCTCCCAGTCCCAGTCGAGCCCCGCCTGCATCGACGCGTAGGGAATGGCCTCGGTGCGGGTCATCGTGAGCATCGAGCGGTCGCGGAACTCGGGCTTCACGGGCGCGAACCCGAAGCCGCAGTTGCCGAGCACGACCGAGGTCACGCCGTGCCAACCCGAGATCGTGCAGTAGGGATCCCAGCGGATCTGCGCGTCGTAGTGGGTGTGGAGATCGACGAAGCCCGGCGCCACGACGTGGCCCTCGGCGTCGATCACGCGTTTCGCGGTGCCCGGCGCGCTGCCACCGATCTGCGCGACGCGCCCGTCCCGGATCCAGAGGTCGCCCTCGACACGCGGGGCGCGGGTGCCGTCGACGATGGTTCCGCCGCGGATCTGAAGGTCGAATTCGGCCATCGGGTGGGTCTCCCTGCGTGGTGTGCCGGATCGCAGAAGGGTACCCGATTCCCGTGCGGCGCTCGCCTCCGCGGCCTCTCAGACCTCTTCCAGCTGCGCGTAGAGACGCTCGAGCTCGAGCTCGCCTTCCCGGGTCTGGCCACCCGCTGCGAGAAAGCGCCGCATACGCCGCTGCGCTTCGGGGTCCGCGAGGGTCTGGGCGAACGCGCGGTTCTCCTCGAGGAGGCCGTCGGCCGCGGGAGACTCCGCGGCGGCCGCCGCCCGTTTGGCGAGGGCGACCGCGGCGGGCGGGTAGGACGCGATGCGCCGGGCCAGGGCGTCCACGAAGGGGCCGAGGGCGTCGGCGTCGAACGCCCGGTTGACCCACCCGTAGCGCTCGGCGCTGTCCGCGTCGAAGTCGCCACAGCCGAGGATCACTTCCAGGGCGCGGCCGCGCCCCAGCAGCCGCGGCAGACGCTGGGTGCCCGAGCCCCCGGGCAGGATGCCCAGCGCGACCTCCGGCTGGGCAAAGACGGCGCGACCCCGGGCGGCGAAGCGCATGTCGAGGCTCGCGACGAACTCCGCGCCCCCACCCCGCACACGGCCCTCGATCTGGGCGATCGTGGCCTTGCCCATCGTGCGGTAGCGCTCGGTCATCCGTTGGAAGCCGCTGAGTTCGTTCACGTCCTGCGGCGCTTCGACGGGAAACTCCAGGATCGACCCGACGTCGGCGTGCGCGATGAAGAACTCGGGGTTCGCGCTCGCAAAGACGACCACCCGCACGTCTTCGTCCGCCTCGAGCGCGCGACCCACCCGCGCGATCTCGCGCATCAGGGTGAGGTCGAAGAGGTTGATGGGCGGGTGGTCGATCACGACGCGGGCCACCCCCGCCGTCACGTCGACGCGGAGGGCCTCGTAGTCCCGGTACGCCACGGCTACATCGTGTCGAGGAGCGGCTGGATCGTCGCCACGTCGAAGTAGTCGCTCCAGTGGGTGATCTTGCCGTCCCGCACACGGAAGACGCCGGCCACGGGCAGCACCAGCTCGATGTCGCCGCGCTCCCAGACCTCGCTGCGGGCGTTCATCACCGTGTCGCCCTCGGCCACCGTGGAGAGGATCTCCATCTTGGTGCAGGCCGCGGGCGCGACGTCGAGGAAGGGACCGAGCACCTGACGCACCCCGTCGTGCCCCGTCACGGGCTCCCACGGAATGTTGTGGTAGACGACGTCGTCGGCCAGGTACTCGACGAGCTTGGCCGTCCCCCCGCCGGAGGCGAGATGGTGGCAGAACTCACTCACCAGGGTCTTGTTCGCTTCGCTCATCACCACTCCTTCTGCGGCGTATAGCCCGCGCCACGCGGGCGGCCGCCGTCGAGGGCGAGTACGGCGCCGCTGCAATAGCTCGACGCCGCGCTCGCGAAGTAGAGGGCCGCGCCCACGATCTCCTCGGGCTCTCCGCCCCGGCGCATCGCGAAACGCGTCGCCTGCTGCCGGAAGATCTCCGGGTCCCAGGCCTTGCTGATGTCGGTCATGAAGGGCCCCGCCTGGATACAGTTGACCCGGACCTTCGGGCCGTAGGCGTGGGCGAAGCCCATGGTCATCGCGTTGAGCCCCGCCTTGGCCGACGAGTAGGGAATCACGTCGGGGGTCTCCTCGACGGCGGCGGCGCTGCTGATGTTGATGATCGAGCCCCCCTCCCCGGCCGCCATCCTCGACCCGATCAGCGCGCTCAGCCGGAAGGGCCCCTTCAGGTTCACGTCGAGCACCTTGTCCCAGAGCTCTTCGCTGACGTCGGTGAGCTTGTCGTAGAGCGGCGACATCCCGGCGTTGTTCACCAGGACGTCGACCTTCCCGAATCGCTCGTACACCGCGTCGACCATCTCCCCGACCTGGTCCCAGTGGGCGACGTGACAGGCACAGGGCATGGCCTCGCGTCCGAAGCGCTCCCGCACCTCCTTGGCGAGCACCTCGCAGGAGTCGATCTTGCGGCTCGCGATCACGACGTCTGCGCCGGCCTCGGCGAAGGCCAGGGTCATGGCCTTCCCGAGACCGCGGCTTCCGCCCGTGACGAGGGCGACCTTGCCGCTCAGGTCGAAGAGGTCGAGCTGGGACATCGGGCTTCCTTTGCGGAGGAGATGACAGAGCCGTCAATGTTGGAGCAGCTCCCCGGCCAGGGCTAGACGGTGTCAGAGCCCGAGGGGGTCGAGGAGGCTCGGCGCGCGCTCCCAGGGCGCGGCCCCCGTGATCCGGGGGAGGAGCGCCACCGGCAGCAGGCCGAGGAAGTTGCGCAGCGTGTCCCGGCTCTCTTCCAGCGGAACCGGGCTCTCGGGCGACTCGCTCATCACGATCCCCGCC